>NZ_JBXYJF010000001.1:0-199872 GCF_057396245.1 Psychrobacter sp. CX16 | reverse complement strand
ATCAACTTTTGGATACCAGTCGTATGCAAGCTCTACTGCTGCATTAGGCGCGATGTTGTAACCTAGGCCAACACCACCAGCTATACCAGTGTCTGATTCACTACCGTCATAACGGTTGTATGCCACAGTTTTAGAGTCTACGTCTACTTTGTTTTTCGCAACACCTAGACGACCTTTAGCATACATGTCTGAACCTGGGAAAGTATAGTCATAAGTTGCATATAGACCATAGACATCCGCTTTATATTCAGACTTACTTACACCGCCTTGGAAATCTTCATCACTAGTAGTTAGGTATTCAGCTTCGATACCCCAGTTAGGTGTGAATTTAGCACCACCGTAGATACCATATGATAATGCTTCGTCATCTGCTTTATCTAGGTCATACTGACCGATTTTGGCACCGATATATGGTTCAGCTGTCATACCATTACCATAAGTAATTGCAGCTTGTGCGCCAGCAGTCATTAATGAACCAGCAGCCAAAGCAAGAAGTGTTTTTTGTAATGTATTCATTGTCGTTCTCCTAGTAAATTATTTTCAATAGCAAAGTCATTGGTGTATTCAGTGAGTTGAGCATTAATAACCTTGCTTATTGTTGATGTATCCATAGTAACAAAATATTTCAAGGAGTCTGTCTACCTTTAATAGTACAACCGTTAACATTTGCAATTAACTCTTGAATTATAAGGGTTTTTGTTACGCAAATAGGCATTAGATAATGCAAAATCTACAAAGCCCAAAATAAAAAAAGCGACCATCGAAATGATCGCTTTTTGTTTTTAATAATTTATCAGAGTCATTTTTTTCTAATAAGAACTATCTTTTACATAGGATAGCATTAAATATTAGAATTTGAAGTTAGCACCTAAGGTTACACCACTTGCATCAAGGTCACCTTGGTCTGCAACATCATCAATTTTCGGATACCAGTCGTATGCAAGCTCTACTGCTGCATTCGGTGCGATGTTATAGCCTAAACCAACACCACCGGCAATACCAGTATCAGATTCGCTACCATCATAACGCTCATAAGCAGGTGATTTAGAATCAATATCTACTTTGTTTTTTGCAACGCCTAAGCGGCCTTTCGCATACATATCTGAACCTGGGAAAGTATAGTCATAAGTTCCGTATAGACCATAGACATCCGCTTTATATTCAGATTTATTAGCCCCACCTTGGAAGTCTTCATCATTGGTGGTTAGGTATTCAGCTTCTACACCCCAATTAGGTGTGAACTTCGCACCCCCATAGACACCGTATGATAATGCTTCATCATCAGCATCATCTAAGTCATATTGACCGATTTTTGCACCGATGTACGGCTGTGCTGTCATGCCATTACCGTAATTAACGGCGGCTTGCGCACCAGCAGTCATTAGTGGACCGGCAGCCAAGGCAATCAATGTTTTTTGTAATGTATTCATTATTATTCTCCTATTTCTACATACTTATCAGTTAAAAGTTACTCTAAAAAAGGGACTTTAAATAAGTAAGTATATTCAGTCTCAGTTCATGCAATGTCAGTTTATGCTTATCTTACATACTCTTAGAACTGTCTATATCGTTACACCAGTCATCAAAGAAAATTATATGAGTCGACCTGATTCACCGCTGCACCGATTTGATAAAACCCATACTAACAAGCCCTGCTATGAACTCTGTCTATGTTTAATAGGCTCGAAGTTAAGTTTTGCAATAAAAAGTATCTAATAAAACAATACGTTATTATTAATTACCACCTCTTTTATCTGCTTTGATAGCGACTTTGGCGGGAAATTGCCAAACATATCATTTTTTAAACTTAACAATTTAAGGTCAATCTTTAACTTAACTCTTTGACCAATCACTAAAGACTTAGGTATTCAAAGTAAGCTTCCTTTTTTCATAAAGGGTTTAACGAATCTAAGCCGATACCAAATCCCAGGCATAAAAAAACGACTGCCGGAGCAGTCGTTTTTGGGTAATGCTTGATAGTGAATAATTTAATAGAATCAGTTAGATTCTTATAAATCAGCTATGACTATCCTCATCTCGTTCAATGATTAGAACTTGAATTTAGCACCTAAAGTTACGCCACTTGCATCAAGATCACCTTGGTCTGCAACGTAATCAACTTTTGGATACCAGTCGTATGCAAGCTCTACTGCTGCATTAGGCGCGATGTTGTAACCTAGGCCAACACCACCAGCTATACCAGTGTCTGATTCACTACCGTCATAACGGTTGTATGCCACAGTTTTAGAGTCTACGTCTACTTTGTTTTTCGCAACACCTAGACGACCTTTAGCATACATGTCTGAACCTGGGAAAGTATAGTCATAAGTTGCATATAGACCATAGACATCCGCTTTATATTCAGACTTACTTACACCGCCTTGGAAATCTTCATCACTAGTAGTTAGGTATTCAGCTTCGATACCCCAGTTAGGTGTGAATTTAGCACCACCGTAGATACCATATGATAATGCTTCGTCATCTGCTTTATCTAGGTCATACTGACCGATTTTGGCACCGATATATGGTTCAGCTGTCATACCATTACCATAAGTAATTGCAGCTTGTGCGCCAGCAGTCATTAATGAACCAGCAGCCAAAGCAAGAAGTGTTTTTTGTAATGTATTCATTGTCGTTCTCCTAGTAAATTATTTTCAATAGCAAAGTCATTGGTGTATTCAGTGAGTTGAGCATTAATAACCTTGCTTATTGTTGATGTATCCATAGTAACAAAATATTTCAAGGAGTCTGTCGGTGTTTGATAGGTGAGAGGTTAACTTTTACCCCTTTTTTTTGTATGGGAGGTAACAAAGGGCGAGTTATGAAACTATTTGTTACACATAGCGATTTTTGCAATACTTTCTCAACATCTGATTGATATGAAGCTAGTTTATTGTCTATTATTTTCAGTTTTTATCCATTATTAAAGTTAAAAAACATCATTGAGGATACTTTTATGGCAGGTCCGTCGCTTTTAAGCACCATTGATAAGTTAGAAACTCTAAAATCACAACACCAATATCGCCATCTGCCTACTGTAAAACATCGTGATCGCTGGATTGAAATAAATGACAAGCCTCTATTAAATATTTCAAGTAATGATTATTTAGGATTGGGCAGTGATACGATATTGCAGTCGCAATTTTTAACCCAACTACAAGAGTTACCCATATCACAGCGTCCACAAATGGGCTCAACCTCTTCTCGTCTGCTGACGGGAAACCATGAACAGCTGCCCTTATTAGAACACGAGTTACTTGAGTGGTATAAGCTTGCCATACCGTATGAGCAACATGACACTTTATCCAAAGCTGTGTTAGTGATGAACAGTGGCTACCATGCCAATATTGGAATATTGCCTGCCTTGGCTAGATTACCGCTAAAGACACTTATTCTAACCGACAGTTTAGTTCATGCCAGTATCATTGATGGTGTCCGTTTAATTAGTAGTAAAGATAGAGAGCATTGTACCTATCAGCGTTATCGTCACAACGATATGGAACATTTATCTTCACTCCTTAAACAAGTTGATGCCTCAATTGAACGCATTATCATCGTCACAGAAAGTATCTTTAGTATGGATGGTGATCGCGCTGACCTGCCAGCGCTGGTAAAGCTAAAAGCAATGGACTCACGAATTGAGCTGTATGTTGACGAAGCGCATGCGGTTGGGGTACTTGGTCGTAATGGATTGGGACTCGCTGAGGAAACTCAAACATTGACTGATATTGACTATATTATCGGCACTTTCGGTAAAGCCTTTGCTTCTATGGGGGCGTATCTGATTTGTGAAGAGACTATTAAGCATTGGCTAATCAATCAAATGCGTTCTTTTATTTTTAGTACAGCTCTACCTCCTATTACCCATAGCTGGACACGATTTGTATTGGCTAAAATGCCTTCCTTTAGTCAGCTGCGAACCCACCTCGCCGAGATTTCGCTGCAAGTCTCGCAGGCCATAAATACTGAGACGGATATTCATTACCAGTCTCCGATTATTCCCTATATATTAGGGGATAACGCCAGCGCTGTTAATAAAGCTCAACAGCTACAACAGGCTGGGTTCTATGCGTTGCCTATTCGTCCGCCCACCGTCCCTATTAACACTGCACGCATCCGTTTGGTCATGAATGCGAAACTTACTACTCATGACTGTATCCGTCTTGTCGAACAGTTATAGTCCACTTAAAGCTTTTTACATAAATTCAAGTTATAAAAAAAGACCATACTCTAGGAGTATGGTCTTTTTCTTTGCAATTAGGCTTAACGCTGAAACGTTTCAATGAACCTAATATCAATCAAGCCTAATAGTTAGAAACCATTAGCTCAAATTTTATAGCTAATTACTTCTTGTCGTCCTCGTTCACTTCAGTGAACTCAGCGTCAACGACATCGTCGTCTGCAGCATTGTCAGCTGTTTCAGCACCCGCTTGAGTTGGGTCAACACCTTCTGCACCTTGACCAGCAGAGTAGATCTTCTGGCTAATTGGTAAGAAGGCATTATCTAATGCTTCAAGCTTCGCTTTGATGTCATCATGATCATCTTCTTTAGTCGCTGTCTCAAGCTCACTGATAGCAGTATTTACTGCAGATTTTTCATCGTCAGTAACTTTATCGCCCGCTTCAGTCATGGCTTTTTGAATCGCATGGATACGACCATCCGCTTCGTTACGTACTTGAGCTAGGGCTGCGAATTTCTCATCTTCAGCAGCATTTGCTTCTGCGTCACGTACCATTTGCTCGATTTCTTCATCCGATAAACCAGAGTCCGCTTTAATCTGGATGCTCTGCTCTTTACCAGTGCCTTTATCTTTCGCTGAGATGTTCATGATACCGTCAGCGTTGATATCGAAGGTGACTTCAATTTGTGGGATACCACGTGGTGCGGGTGGGATATCCGTTAGGTTGAAGTTACCAAGCAATTTGTTCTGTGAAGCCACTTTACGCTCACCTTGGTATACCTGAATGGTAACCGCAGGCTGATTGTCTTCAGCAGTTGAGAACACTTGTGATTTCTTAGTTGGGATCATCGTGTTTTTCTCGATGATAGGTGTCATTACACCGCCCATTGTTTCGATACCAAGTGTTAGAGGTGTTACGTCAAGTAATAGTACGTCAGTTTTGTCACCTGATAATACTGCACCTTGAATCGCTGCACCAACGGCTACTGCTTCATCAGGGTTCACGTCCTTACGTGGCTCTTGACCGAAGAACTCTTCTACGGTTTTTTGAACCAATGGCATACGAGTCTGACCACCGACTAAGATAACATCATCGATGTCGCTTGCTTTAAGGCCAGCATCTTCTAACGCTACTTTACAAGGATCGATTGTACGTTTTACTAACGCTTCTGTTAATGCTTCAAGCTTAGAGCGGCTGATAGTGACAACCAAATGCTTAGGACCAGTCGCATCAGCAGTGATGTAAGGTAGGTTTACTTCAGTGCTTTGAGCGCTTGATAATTCGATTTTTGCTTTTTCAGCAGCTTCTTTTAGACGCTGCATGGCTAGCGCATCACCTTTTAGGTTGAAGTCTTGTTCTTTTTTGAACTCATCCACTAAAAAGTCGATTAGTGCTAAATCAAAATCTTCACCACCTAAGAAAGTATCACCGTTGGTTGATAATACTTCGAACTGCTGCTCGCCATCAACGTCAGCGATTTCGATGATTGATACGTCAAATGTACCACCGCCTAAGTCATATACAGCGATCGTACGGTCGCCTTGCTTTTTATCCATACCATAAGCAAGTGCTGCTGCAGTTGGCTCGTTAATAATACGCTTAACGTTTAAGCCAGCGATTTTACCGGCATCTTTGGTAGCTTGACGCTGAGAGTCGTTGAAGTAAGCGGGTACAGTTACTACAGCATCTGTTACTTTCTCACCAAGATAATCTTCAGCTGTTTTCTTCATTTTTTGAAGGATTTCAGCAGATACTTGTGGTGGCGCCATTTTTTTACCATTTACTTCTACCCACGCATCACCATTGTCGGCTTTAACGATTTTGTAAGGTACCATACCGATGTCTTTTTGTACCACTTTGTCTTCAAAGCGGCGACCGATAAGGCGCTTAATAGCATATAAAGTATTGTTAGGGTTGGTTACTGCCTGACGTTTTGCAGACTGACCTACTAAGATTTCACCATCTTTATAAGCGATGATTGAGGGGGTTGTGCGTGTACCTTCAGCATTTTCGATGACTTTAACTTTGTCACCTTCCATTACTGCCACACAAGAGTTTGTTGTACCTAGGTCAATACCTATTGTTTTAGCCATAATATTAAAACTCCAAATAATTTATTGTTCGTGTTTATTTCAGGGTTAGCTTTCGGTTTACTGACCTCATCGAAATCTTGATTGAGCAGTAAGCCTCGCTTCTTGTCTGTTTATATCGGTTTGGCTCTTTAATTTTTCAAGTTAAAAATTCGCAAAATTCACAATTTTTTGTCTTTTTTTGTATGTCAGCCCCTATTTTTATCTAATAAGGGGCTACATTCAGCTTGTAGGTATTTTGCTTAAACGAGGTAATACGCTTACTGACCTACTTTGACCATAGCAGGGCGCAGTAGACGGCCATTTAAGGTATAGCCTTTTTGTAAGACTTCGCCTACTTGATCTGCTGCTGCTTCAGGGTCGATACCCACAGCTTCATGAAGCTCTGGATTAAAGCTTTCATTTTCAGGATTGACAACTTCAACCCCTTGTTTTTCAAGCGCTGTCATAAATGACTTGTGGGTGAGCTTCACCCCTTCTAAGATTGCATCATCCGCATCATTATCCGCTTGGACACTCACAATAGCGCGTTCTAAATTGTCCACAACATCCAATAGCTCTTTAATAAACTTCTGTAGCGCAAATTTACGGCTTTTCTCTGTTTCTTGCTCCATGCGTTTTTGTGCATTATACGCATCGGCATTGGCACGGGCTTGACCTTCTTTAGCGGCTTTTACCTCGCCTTCTAGCTGAGCAATACGCTCTTCATAAGCTTTCACATCGATTTCGCTATGAATCACACCGTTCTCGCCGCCGTTGACTTCTGGGTTGAACTCTTTCAAGGTTTCTTCTAATACAGTCCCTGATTTCTCAACGTTAGACTGTGCTGCGGTTGGGTTTTGGGTATCATGGTCTAGATTTTCTGCGTTATTGTTCTCTTGATTGTTACTCATGGTATCTCCTTAACAGCCGAATTATTTTGGCTTTATTTATGACATAAAGGTTAATTATGAAATATCTGCCGTTGTTGGCATTGATTAACGTAAACTAATAATAAACATTAGTATGAATGCGTTCTATGAGATTATTCTTAGATTTTATTTCACTTATTTTAATTCTGCAGACGGCGACTTTAATCGTTGCAATCACTGATATCTACAGTCTATTCTTACTGCTTGATAAAGGTCATTGGGTAAAATTTCAAGGTCTAAGCACAAACTTAACACAATCCACTAACAAGAATGTGGAAATTACTCTTTAAACTATTGGCTGAAATCAAATCATAGCCTAGTGTTAACCCTCTTTTTGAGAGCGGTTAAATTTATTTCAAGGTTATGAGGTGTTATATGTGCTATATCTATTTATGGTGGCTAATATGCACTATAAATAGGACACCTTTGTATACTCTAGATTATTATTTATCCATATTGGTTCAGAGAGTCGCCTATTCAAATAGTCACTCTCAATACTTTAACCTAAACAATAGCCGCTTTATCGCCCCAACATTATAAATAAACAGGATATATTGTTCTTATGTCATCGCCTTTGTTAACCTCTCATTCCACCCTATCTCGCCTGTCACAATTGAGAGGTACTAGATTTATTATGGCGACTATATTGGGGACGAGTTTATTATTAGCAGGCTGTGACAAGCCGGCCAACAATACAGCCGATAAGCCAAAGGTTGAAATCTTGGCCGATAAAGTCATTGTAGATAACTCGCTTATTCAAACCAGTAACCCAGAGCGCTACCAGCCAAGCTATAACCTAGAAGGCGCGCTAATACCTGTAGATATTGTAGACATCAAAACACCTTACCGTGCGGATAAATTGTCCATTGCTGTTAAAGAGGGCGATTGGGTGAAAAAAGGACAGGTGATAGCCACTCTGCAAACCCGTATTGATGCTAATACCGCACGTTATACGCATTTCGACTCGATTGATGCGCTGATTGAGGGTAATGATCAGCCGTTAGCACAGCAATATGCTGTGCAAGACAAACCAAGTGAGACCACAGCATCGAATAATAAAGAAGCGCCTTCGAAATCGTTGCCAAAACTAGATTTGAATGCAAGCGATAAGAGGGCAGTTCAACCTAAGGCTAATAAAGCGTCGAATAATACGGACTCTGCTAATACCGCCAAAAACGATACCTCTGCAAATCCAGACTCAGACAATAAAAAGTCCGAGGACTTGATAGAGGTGACCTTAGTGTTTAGAGCGCCCATCGATGGCGAGGTTACTCAGATTAATAAAGAGATTAAACAAGCATTGATGGCTCAGGGGGAATTAAATGTTGAGGACGTTATTAATTATGACGTGCCTGCTAAAACCTCTTTAATGACCATTGGTAATACTCAGCGTTTACAGCTTATCGGCAAGCTGCCATTGTCCACACAATCACAGCTGTCCGTAGGTCGATCAGTTAATTTCACTGTATTCGATGTAAACACAGAGTTTACTGGTCAGATTAGCCATATTACCCCAGATGTGGAGGCCGGCTACCTAATCGTTCGTGCACCGCTTATCTCAAGTGACGAGAACAAAGCGGCGCTAGAACCTGGGATGCGCGCGGCGATGAGTATTGATTACGGTCAAACAGAGCTTGGCGTGCGTTTACCTAAGCAGGCGATACACGAAGCGGATTTGGATGTGTTAAATGCCAAGCATAATCGGCCGACGAGCCCTATTAAAGGCTTCGTATGGATAATTGAGCAAGACCAACGCCTGTCTTATACGCCAGTAGAGGTGATTCAATATTTTGGTGATTCAGATAAATATCTGGTACACGGTATTAATAATGACAGCTTGGTTTGTCTGGCTGATTTACCCAAAGACTCTGCCGGTAAGCTTATCTCTGTCGATTAAAACAAGTCCTAGCATAAATGGTTAAGGAGCATTATGAACAATCATTGGATATTTTGGGGCTTTTGGGTGCTGTTTAATGCCCTATCCAGTTTTTTCTGGGGTAATATTGTTGTCAATTCAACGTTATGGGCCTTAATCGGTATGTTCGCCGGTATCGTAGTATTTATCGGTATTTATGGCGCAGTCGATGCCTACTTTATTAAGCGCGGTCAGACTAAGCTGCATGAGGCGTTAAAACGAAGTGTCTATATAAAAGCTGCTCTACAGCTGCTAAACCTGTTCTTATTCTTAGGTATGCCTCTATCACCAGAGCTTTGGGCTGGGATTATTTCGGTAGGTATTACCGATGACAGACTGGGCATTAATCAAATACAGCATCCGTTTATTTTCGCTTTTTCAAACACCCTTTTGACAGGCGCTTTGCTATCCGCCCTTGTAGCCGCACTAACTGCTCTGATTTATTTTATTCGGGATAAAAAAGGCACAGTATAAATAGCTAACGAAATAACTAATAATAATGTTTCACGTGAAACGTTATTATAGAGAAGATAACGAAATTTATCGTAATCATATGTTCCACATGAAACATCATTCACTTAATATTTAAACGCCTTATAACCAAGTGGCTTATATCCTATTAATTGCCTAAATTGCTGATTATCAGCAATTGACCCATCTGCCAGTAAATGTAGACTGTCTTTATTTAATATTCCATCTTTAATAACCAAACCGGCGATAGATACTGCCATATGGGCTAGCCAGTTCGGTATGCCAATGATAATCGGTGCGGGTAAGTTATGAATAGTATGGCGTAGCGTGATTAGATAATCTGCAAAACTGACCGCCTCCCCACCAGTGGCGCTGATAATATTTTGCTTATCTTTACTATCATGCTGACCGCATTTATTGTCCCAATCTATCCCAAGGTTCATTAAACCTTGAACCAGATCGTTAATATGCACCGGTTGAATTAGATAACGCCCCCTTTCTGGTAATATGAAAATAGGCAGCTTAGCCAAATTTACAAAGGCTTTGGTACTCATTCCACCTCTACCAAACACTAAAGACGGTCGTATAACGGATACTTTAAAATGTTCGTCGAGCAAAGCCAATAACTTAGCGTCACCTCGCCCTTTACTCGATAAAAAGGCGTCTGCATGCTGCTCGTTTGCACCCAGTGCAGATAGATTTACCCAATGTTTCACGTGAAACTGCTTAGCCACCTGTGCTATTTGAAGAGGAGTAAGATGGTGTACCTGCTCTAGCATCTGTGTATCTTGGCTCATGACTCCTACAAGATTTATAACCACCTCTACCCCGTCTAGTAGCACCGCTATTTGTTGCCAATCTGGATCCATAAAGTTAACTTGCTGACTGCTCGGAGTGCGAACCTCTATATCTAGTGGCTCTAACCTTTCAATTAAGCTCTTACCAATAAAGCCTGATGCACCCAATACTAGGATGGTCTTTATATGGGGTGCCGTATTATTAGCCTGTTTCTTCGATGATGTCATGGCCATTGCTTTCCCTACATTGGTTTCACAACCATTAAGAAAAATATAATCACCACAGCTGTAAATGCCGGATAGCCTGCCATCTCCCAGCGCCGTGCTAATTTCCAATACTTCGAGGGTAATTGACTGTCTCCTATTTGCTGAGAATACTGCGCCATGTCACGCATTTTCATTTGCCAAACTACCACTGGCAACCAACACACTCCTGCAAAGACAAACAGCACTAGAGATAGCCAAATCCATGTTGAGCCGAACGGCATACCCAGATAATGTGCCATCCAAAGTCCAGATAGCGGCTGGAATATAACTGCAGGGGTCGTAAACCACCAGTCGGCTTTACATACCCATTTACTAACTACCGCTTGGGCGGGTACATTGCCACTACGGTTAGTGACAAATAGATAAAAGGCGGTGCCAAGCCCCGTCCCCATTATCAAAGTAGCTGATAAGATATGCAGGGTTTTAATAAATAAATACAAAGTCATAGACTTTCTCCACCATAAGCTTACCACTATATTTCTTTTATTTCTGTCTAAACTGAAATAATCTAATAAAAAATGACCTAAGTTTGAACACTTAATGAATGTCGTACTAAGTAAGTAGCCACTAAGAGCGATGCTTTTGATATAGAAACAGCAATAACGCCATGATAGGTATGTTCTTAATTAATGGTGCAAAGGGATGTATCAAATTCTCTGGTAAACCTATGGTAACGATAATGCTATAGCCCATAACAATACAAAACTGAGCAAGCCATAACAGAGCCTGATAGCGATATCGAGTTAATATGAGTGCCCCAAACCCAATATCTAGTAAGGATGCAAAATAAAACACACTGCTCTGATATACCTCGCTAATACCAAGCTGCCCCAACATATTAAGTGACTCTTGCTCGGCAAAGATCATAGGGACAATACCGCTATATAACCACAGCACTGCCAAGCTAATATAAAGATAGAAAGGCGGCTTTTTAGGCTGCTCTGATATCATAAGGTTGGCTGTCATACTTACCTCCTAATAGCGCTTATCATACCTAGGTTGTTCATATCAAACAGACTTGTTTATTTCTTTTAATTCTGTTATAACTGAAATATGATAATGAATATTTGTAAGAGCCAACACCTAAGATGACCCATCTACTGGCTATTTAGGTGCTTGATATTGTATTAGTATCAGCTCAGATTAGTTATAGAGTGCTGCTCTACCAATGCCTGTTTGAGCGCGATATATTCAAACTTAAACCCAGCCTCTAGTAGCTTTTTTGGCAGTACTTTTTGGCCGTAGATAAGCAAGCTTGCCATGTCACCAAACATTAGTTTTAGCAACCAAGCGGGCAACGTCATAAAGGTAGGCCTGTGCAGCCAGTTACCGATAATTTGGGTAAAGACCGCATTTATTACCGGATCCGGTGCTGTGAGATTATAAACAACGGCGTATGCGCATCTACTTGATTGTTGGTTCTCCTCAACACTGACAGAGTCACTATAAGCTGTTTCTGGATTTAAGTGATGCTGAATAATATGCCATGCCGCACGCACCCAATCGGTCAGACTAATCCAGCTCATGACCTGATTGCCATCACCCAGTTGCCCGCCCATCCCCATTTTAAACGAGGGTAACAACTTGGCCAGCATACCGCCATCAGGATGAATCACGATACCGGTACGTAGGATAATAACCGGTACATCAAACGCCAATGCCTCTTTGGCTTTGGACTCCCATGCTGCACACAGTTGATGCGCAAAATCATCTGAACCCTGAACGTCAGAAGGACTGTTTTCATCAAGCGGTGTGTCACCTTGATTACCATACCAGCCGATAGCTGAGCCACTTAACATCAATTTCGGTTTATTCTCTATCCGTGCGATATAGTCTATTAACGCCACAGTGGGTTTAAGACGGCTGTGCATTAAAGTCTGTCGACGCGCATCGCTCCAACGTTTGTCGGCAATTCCGGCCCCTGCCAGATTTAAAATAACATCAAAGCTCTTATCTGTTGTTTGCAGCTGCTCATAGCTCATCATATCAATAAAATCAGGATGCGCTTGATTGACGTCTCGGGTAAGCCAAGTGATATGAACCTGATTATCACTCATACCATTTTGCGCGTTTTGAACATCAGAGTCTAACTCAACTTTTGACTGCGCTAGATTTATATGGTGCTGAACCCAATAGCTAAACGCCGTTCCTATAAATCCTGTACCACCGCTGATGAGTATATTCATGTCAATCTTCCTGATAGATAAGGTATATAAATGTCTATTAATAGTTAATAGTCAGTTTACCGCTTTAAACGCTAATCGTTTTATATGGCCCAGTGTCTACGCAGCGGACACTCGTCGTTACCTCCACTATACTTATTTCTGAAACGCTCAATTGTATTGATAATATAATTATTTAACTGACTGGCAGTGGGTACAACTCGGTTCTGGGTTAACTGCGGTAATGCCTTATCTAATCGGTGTGCCAGTTCGGGTAAATTATTGGTCGGCACTGCCGGAAATATATGGTGCTCAACGTGATATAACAGCCCAAAGGTCAACAGATTAACCAGTGTATTGCGCTCCGTACGCGCGATGGTATCCTCTGCATCATGGTGTACACCCCAAACAGCGATAATACCTACTAAAGCATTCGCCAAAAACATCACCGTCAAATGATAGGCAGCCACTTTCGCTACGATAGGCAAATAAATACTATTACCGCTTAATATACCTATATCCATGCTCGGCACCATAACCGGTATGAGGATATAGGTTGTGATAAGCACCAACGCTGTCATAATAACGCTGCTAATCAATACAAACTCAATGACTGACTTTATGCGATTACGCTTATTACTAAGACGCAAACCTTCACGATAAATAGCCAAACGATAACTTACACCGCCAATCAATGCTTGCCACCATGACAATTTTGCCAAGCTACCTTCAATGTCATCCTCACCAAGCGGATTACGATGATGCTGCATATGTGTGGCTTTAATCGCATGCAAACTGGTCAATAAAAACACACTCATCAACATCAGCATAAAAGTGGTAATCGACTTGCTCACACCCAAACTGTGGTGATACCCATCGTGTGCTTGTCGAAAGGCCGACGCAAAAAACAAATAAGTAAATAGGCATGCAAAAACAAACATCGATTGACTGGCAAACCACCAAGACAATATCAAAGAGGGGAAAGGTAAAATCAGGTTATAAGCCACTTGCAAACCACTTAACCGACGCAAGTCCTTCCATTCAACACTGGCAATGGCTTGCTTACTAATCTGTTTTTTATACTGAACCCGCTGCTTTGTGTTCATTCTCCATGTCCTTATAGTAACGTCTTTATATGAAGTGATTATGTCGATAGCTTTAATAAAAATAATTCTTTTATTTTAGTATTTTCTGTTAAAACAGAAATAAAATCTTAAATTTTTAGGATATGTTCTAATATCCTACTCTTTTCCAACTAACCACAACCACTAAGATAATGATGCTAGCTTAATTTTTTGCGAATACGCGCGCCCAGTTTGAGTATTTTTTTTAAAGTGGTCGTTGGCAGTTTAAGCATTTCATTCGACCAACTAGTTAAGGTATCAACAAACTCTTGTGTCTCTTTAATACGGCTTTGCACCTCTTCGTTTTCCTGTCCAAACTCTGGACTATCTATCAATGATTGAAGAAAATCTACCGTAGGCGCCAGTTCTCGTTTTTGACGCTCTATGACAATAATACGTGCCAGCTCCCACACGTCTGTATGCGTACTAAAATGATCACGGCGATCGCCGAGTATGGAGACTTTCTGCACCAGTCCCCAGTTTTGTAGCTCTTTTAGACTGGTCGATACATTAGATCGAGCCACACCTAACGTTTCGGTAATCTCTTCTGCATTTAGAGGACGGCCGATAATATATAGTAGTGCATGAATCTGTGACATGGTGCGATTAACGCCCCACTGCGTGCCCATTTCACCCCAGTGTAGTACAAATCTTTCGGTCGCTGGATTTAGTTTCATAAATAACGTCTTATTCTAATTTAATAATAAAAGTAGAACCGTTTATCCGGTTAATGGCATTAGCATGAACCATTCTTTTATTTCTGTCAATACTGAAATTAACGTATCAACGTACTCGCTACATTCGTTATACAATTGCTACTAGCCTATCTTTTAGATATGAATAATAAATCTAACAACGGCTTTAGCGGATAATCTGCCCTGTTAGCCCGTCTCTGATTTGACTAGGCAGAGTATAGTTTAAGGTATTGCCATTAAGATACTTAATGTTGGAACCAAAATAGTCATATGCGGCTTGTAAGGTGGTTGCCGGTGCTTCTCCTGACGGATTACAACTGGTAGAAACTACCAAACCATAAGGGTTATGGCGACTCACCATACTGGCGCATAGCTCAGCAATCAGCGGATGATTAATTACCCGCACTGCGATAGACTGATATTTACCAGTAATCCATGTTGGGAATGACTGCTCTGTATGATTAGACAACATATCTTTAGACACAGGAAGCAACCAAGTATGCGCCTGCTTTTCTGTCGCTTGAGAGGCGTTAGCATCCGTCAGCCACCAACTGTCTATAACCTGCTGACGTCTTGCTTCTGGCAACAACATCAATAAGGGCTCTATACGCTCAATGCTGTCTGTAATGACAATCATCCCTTTATCACGCGGACGTTTCTTGATAGCCAAGATACGTCCGACCGCAGCTTTATTATAAGCATCACAGCCAATACCCCACACGCTCTCCGTCGGATAAGCTAACAATTCGCCGGCCTGCAACCAAGTGGCAGCCACCTTAGCTTGTTGAGTAATATTAACCATATTATTGAAGTTATTTGGCTTGGGTGTGAAAGTGTGTGAAGATGTCATAGAGGCTAGGCTTTGCATAAAGGTAAGGATTTATGAGCAATAAGGCTATAGTAGAGTCAAGTTAATGGACTATCGCTTATGCTCATTATAACGGACTCTGGTTTAAACGCTGATGGTTTCTGTGTTATTCACGCGTGCCTATATCATTCATTGGCACACTCGCTTTTATAAGCGCTGATACCGCCCACCTATTTGTGTAATAAGTCCCATCAACTCAAGCTCCATTAACTGGCTTAATAGGCTGGACGTATCAAGCTGTGTCTTTTGAATCAATCCGTCCAAATCTTGAGCGCTATAATCAATATGCACCCATAGCGATTGCAAATGATCCGGCACGACCACCGCTGTTAATGGCGTTTTAACCGGCTGCGAGCTTATCGTAGAGACCGCAGTTTGGCTAAGTTTAGTGGGTGACTTAGAGTCCGTCTTTGAGGTGTGTTCACCAGTTGCGACAAAAGTTGATTCGATAGCACCACTTGGATGATTGTTAGGATAACTTGACTGCGCTAAGGCTTGGCGCTGCATGGGTGATACCATCTGGCTCGATAAATCATTAATGACCTGTTCGGGATGATATATCAAAGTCGCGCCTTCCCGAATCAAGTGATGACAGCCTTCTGCATTGCTATTATCAATACGACTGGGCATAGCAAAGACTTGTTTGCCTTGCTCTGAGGTTAATCGCGCCGTAATCAGCGAGCCACTATTGATAGTAGCCTCAGTAACAATCGTACCCAAGCTTAAGCCTGCCACCAATCGATTACGTCTTGGAAAGGTATGTTTATTGGGCGGCGTACCCGGCAACAGCTCACTAACAATACAACCACCCTCGGCAATCATGCGATCAAACAACGGCTGGTGCTGCTTGGGATAGCAGACATCAATACCGGTGCCCATTACCCCAATACTGCGACCTGCACAGTCTGCCATTTGCGACAGCGCCCCTAAATGAGCTTGATTATCCACGCCTTGTGCCAGTCCACTGGTAATAATGTAACCGGCTTTGGCCAAATATTGCGCCATATCAAAGGTGAATTTCTGCGCACTGACAGTGGGCTTTCGGCTACCGACGATAGCAATTTGTGCTTGGTTTAAACGCTCGCTATTCCCGCGATAAAATAAAAGCGGCGGCGCATAAAACAAAACCAGTAGTTGCTGCGGATAATGGGATTGATTAGAAAACACTATCTGGAACTCATTATTAGCAATACGCTGAGCTAAGGAGGCTATATATGCTTGATCTGTCCCTTGCTCCGCCTCTCTATGGCGAATAACATGCTTTGCATGAATTTTTATTTCCGCCCATTCAGATGGCGTACGTAATAATGCCAATGCCGCAGATTTAAAGCGAGTGATTAAGGTATGAAAAGCAGAAAGCGAAGCATTTACTCTCTGCCATAACAAAAGAATGGAGGCCTGCTCTGCGTCCAATGCAGACTCAAGTACTGTCATAATAGTCGCCAAAGGCTGTGAATTTAGGTTCGTTTAAATAACCATTACGGATAACGGCGTGGTTAGTTTATAGGTTATCTACCCTTTGTGGGCGCTTTTATTAAGCCAATAAACTAAATAAGACACTGCCGATTTTAGACAGTGTCTTTTTCTATACGGATAAGACTTTATAACTGAGTACAATATAGCCCATACTTTATTCTATTGGCCAACTTATTCTACTGAACGAACTGCTTATTGAGCAGGAACCACTGCCTTAATCTCATTGGCTACTAGGCTTGCATCATTTTCTAATACCGTCACATGTTGCTCTAAACTTTCAATATCTTTGGTATGCTCAGGACGTTCAATGTCTATCTCTCCAACTGCTTCAAAAATAGTTTCTGAGAATTTAACCGGTAGCGCTGTCTCCGCACAGATGATGACCTCACCCTCTTTTTGTAGCTCTTGCGCCACTTTAATACCGTCGGCCGTGTGTGGATCGACCAAGTAGTTATAATTTTCGTACACCGCTTTAATGGTATTTAAACGGTCTTGATGCGTTGACTTACCAGCTGCAAAGCCATAACGCGTATTCACCGCCTCTAACACATCTGACAAGTCAAACCCTTTACCTGCCTTCACACCATCAAACAACTCATGCACACGTTTGCTGTCTTTTTCTAATAACAGATAAATAAAGCGCTCAAAGTTTGAGGCTTTGGAGATGTCCATAGACGGGCTAGATGTCACATAGGTTTTATCCGCAGGACGCGGTGTATAAGTGCCTTGATTAAAGAAGTCATTTAGTACGTCGTTCTCGTTTGTTGCGACAATCAAACGGTCAATTGGTAGACCCATTTCGCGGGCAATATGACCAGCACAGATATTACCAAAGTTACCTGACGGCACGCAGAAGCTGACTTTCTCATCGTTGTTTTTAGTCGCTGCAAAGTAGCCTTTAAAGTAATAAACGATTTGCGCTAAGATACGCCCCCAGTTAATAGAGTTAACCGTACCCAAGCTATATTTGGCCTTAAAATCAGCATCTTGCTGTAGCGCTTTTACGATATCTTGGCAATCATCAAACATGCCTTTAATGGCGATATTATGAATATTGGCATCCGTTAAACTATACATTTGCGCGCGCTGAAACTCGCTCATTTTGCCATGCGGCGACATCATAAACACTTCGATGTTATCTTTGCCTCGTAGGGCATATTCCGCCGCACTACCCGTATCGCCACTGGTCGCACCAATGATGGTCAGACGCTTACCTTTTTGCTTCAACACATATTCAAAAGCATTACCCAAAAACTGCATCGCCACGTCTTTAAATGCAAGCGTTGGACCATTTGATAGACCTAAAATATACAAGTCCTCTTTAAGCTTACGAACCGGCACGATGTCATCACTACCAAAGACTTCTGCCTTATATGTACGCTCGATAATGTCTTTTAAATCTGCATCATCAATATCCGTGGCATACAGACGCATAATTGCAAACGCAAGCTCAGGATAGTTAAGATGACGCCACTCGTCTAATGTTTTCGCATCAATTTGAGGGTAGCTGTCAGGCAACATTAAACCACCGTCTGGCGCAAGCCCCATCAACAACACATCACTAAAATCCATCGGCTCAGTTTGACCACGGGTACTGATATATTTCATGTTTTGTCCTATCTACGAGTCTTATAATATTGAAGTAGAAAAAGAGTAGCACATTTTGAGAGATAAGCCATATTAAATAGAGGTATGATTGGTTTTTGTAGCTAATCCAGCTTTCCACTACTATCTTGGTTAGCATAAGGGCGGGCGCTACAATCTGGGCTAAACCGCTCCTACGTTAGATACCTCAGTCTTCTAAAGGATGAGTTAAGAGTGGTTAAAGTACCGTAGTATGGGTGCAATGCATCCGAACCTAAAGGTGGCTTTAAAAAGAAAGTGGGTTAGCACCCATGCTACTACTTCAGCTTTTGTAGCTTTCATTATAGCTTGATAGTAGAAAATGTGACATTGAACCAGCAAGATTAACTGCTAATTCAGCGTGTCTTGGTTTAGGTTTAATATTAATAACTCCTTGTCCATGAGCATCGCCTACATTATTTCTTAATTGTCCTAAACCATTAACAATCCCTGAGCAACCTCCAAGAATTTGTTTAAAAATTAGGTTTTTCTCGTACTGGCTAGCTGACATTTTTAGTAATTCTGAAGTACGTTTATATAGTTCTGATAAATCTGTGTTTTTATCATAAGATATTCTTTCAAGGTCTAAAATGTGTTTACAGACAGATTCAATCAAACTTCTCGCTAAGGTAATAGCCCCTTCGGGGTCATTCTCCATACGATCTGTAGCTTTCTTCCACATAGCATCAATATGTCCTGAATTTATAACGGCAATAGATTTGTCAAAAGCAGGAGTGATACCTGATCTATCAAACTCTATAGCATTAAGCAAACTTTGAAATTCGCCATAAATAAAGGCTCTACGTTCAGCATAAGAATCATATTTGGTCTTAATAAATTGCCAAAATTGATTCAAATCTCTGTTATGTCTAACAAAGTCGGGCACTAAATTATTAAACTTCGATTCAAGAATTATTTTTCTTAATAGAATGTAGTCTTGATTTTTAGGATCTCCCCCAGTAGCACGAGAGATTAAAATACTTTGAAGACCATTCGCTTGGTCGTATAGTGTAGGTAACTCGACTAATATATTACTCATGAAAACCTCTATCTCAAATTACAATGTTGATAGTGTTCTTAATACTAATATATTAAGTATTTGACTAAAAACAAACTTTAATGTATCAAGTAAAGCATTCGAATACTACTTATCAGATGTCAGTCAAGACTATGCTGTTCAGAGAGGTATAAGCAAACATCTACTTTACGTGACCAATATTGATTTTGCTGATATCTATCTAATCACAGTGTTTGCCATCCGTCCTAAGAGAAACTGCACTACTTAAGCTGTAATTCAATGAACTAAATTTGAAATAATTTTCTTATGAATTTTTCTTCATCAAGATTTCCATTCTCATCAAAATAGTTTTTTTCAACAAAAATATAATTAGCCCAATTTGGGTCGAACGAAAGCTTGTTCATTTCTTTAACAATATCCAACTCACTTACTTTAGAGAAATCCTTTTTTATTAACATATTTGCAAGCTCGATAACTCTTTTATTCCTTTTATACTCATCCGTA
The DNA here is from genome assembly GCF_057396245.1 of Psychrobacter sp. CX16. Lineage (NCBI taxonomy): Bacteria > Pseudomonadati > Pseudomonadota > Gammaproteobacteria > Moraxellales > Moraxellaceae > Psychrobacter > Psychrobacter sp. CX16. The sequence continues at coordinate 179,769 of NZ_JBXYJF010000001.1, read as the reverse complement.
TTGTAATATGAGATGACTTTGTCAAAGAACTTTTCAAAGTTTAAAGACCCATCTTCATTGTTATAATCATTACTCCAAAAAATATAATCACTCCAATGTGGATCAGGTAATAGTTCTTGTAATTCTTCACAGATAGCTGCTTGATCAGCTTCCGATGAGTCTTCGTTTAAGAGTTCAGTTAATAATTCTATTGCTTTTGACTTCTGAGAATCATTCATAGGGTTAACCTAAAGTTAAATGAATTAAAATCATACTAGCGTAATACTATACCTTCCTCAATACCGCATAATAAAACCCATCACCACCTGCTTGGCTCTGTTCATTTAACGGCAAACACTGACGACCAACCGCTTGTTCAATACCCCAATTGGTTTTTTCATCGTCAAATGCCACAGCAACTGCATCTTTATGGCGACCTAAAAACGCTTGCATTTGCTCGACGTTCTCGCTTTTAAGCAGTGAACAAGTGATATATAACAGATAACCGCCATTCTTTAACTGTGGCCATAAGTTATCTAAGATTTGCTCTTGCAACTGCACCGTATGTTGCACATCTTCCTCTTCCCGTAGCAAGGTAATGTCAGGGTGACGGCGAATCACCCCCGTTGCGGTACAAGGCGCATCGAGCAATATCGCATCAAAGCCAGCCGAATCATCACTCGCCTCTTTGGCTTGCCAAGTGGTCGCATCCACGCATTCTATGTCCAAATGCAATTTGCTATTGACGATAGGCGCTGATAGTTGTAACCGCTCTAAGTTCTCAAAAATACGGGTAATACGTGGCGCTTCATTATCAATCGCTGTCAGCTCTATTTCGTTAATAGGACTATTCTGCCCGTCGGTCTGTTTCACGTGAAACAATTCTGTTTCTTGTTTTTCTTGGTTGCCTAACAGCTCAAGCCAATGAGCTAATTTACCACCCGGCGCAGCACAAGCATCTAGCAAGCGTACATTTTGTGCTGAATTAGTACTAATCGCTTTTTGTAGTAGCGCATCAATAATAGGCGCCGCCAGCTGTGCATGCGCATCTTGTACGCTAGCAATACCTTCTTCAAACTCAGGCAGACGACTGACAGGCACACTATCAATCAGCTCAATCGCGTGTTGTTCAATCTCCAGACTCTCGTTATTTGCATTAGTCTCATCCGTATTAATAGTGGTTTTTAAAGATATCTCTTCTGCAGATATCTCTTCTTCTGCCAGCTGTTTGATATAACTTTGACTGTCCGTTTGCAGGCCATTTACTCGCAAAAACATCGGTGCTGACTGGCGCAAACTTTGGGTCAGCTCATCATAGTATTCACGCCAATCTGATTTTAACTGCTGGGCTAGCCAGTTTGGTAGACTATGGTTTTTATTGGCTTTTTTGCGAAATTTATTTGGATTTTTAGCCACTTTACGCAGCACAGCATTCACCAACCCTGATGCGCGCGCATAGTCTATGTGTTTCACCGCCTCAACTGTTTCATGAATTGCGGCGTGATCGGCAACATTAAGATAAAGCAGTTGGGTAATACCCAATTGAATGGTGGTACGCACCTCAATCTCATCGATTGGATTGTCCGCTAAGCTATCTAACAAACGTGCGGTTGCATGCCAATGGCGTAAGGTTGTGAGTAACAATGCATGGGCAAAGCCTTTGTCATCCCCATTTAAGCTGTTTAATAAAGGATCCAAAAGACCGCTTAGTGACTGACCCTGTTGAATTGATAACAAGGTATTAACCACTGCCACACGGACATTTTTATTTTGGGTAGTGCTATTTGGTTTACTGCTCATTTAATGCCTAATTATGATGATTGATTTGGTTTGATTGGTTTGGCTGTATTGATTGTATTGACTGTTATATAACTCGGATTTTTATTATTTCGGTGCGGCGACAAACTTGTCACCGTCATTAAGCTGATTACCATGACAGACTTGTTCAGCGGTGACTGGCTTACTACCGGCAAACTGTAATTTAGTTAAACGCAAAGTAGTCGCTTCTTGATCCACACTCTCTTTACCGCATGCCACCAAGACAGCGTTTTTACCGACACTAATAACTGTGCCCGGCTCTTCAACCGTCGTTTGTGACGCATTCACTGGCATGGCTGACAATACTTTCACACGTCTAGGCTCAGCCTTGCCCTCTGGGTCTGCCAAAAAGGTATAGGCACCCGGATACGGATGCATACCCCGTATCTGACGCTCGATACGAGTCGCTGATTGTGTCCAATCAATCTCCCCTTCACTTTTACTCAGCTTTTCAGCATAATTGGCAAGACTATCGTCCTGCTTTTCAGCCTGTGCTTGATAATATGGCAAATCTTTTAGTACGGTGACAATAGCTTCAGCGCCCATATTGGCCATTTTGTCATGTAAGCTCGCGGTGGTTTCATCAACTGCTATCTGGTAAGACGCTTTATAAAGCATGTCGCCTGTGTCCAAGCCTTTATCCATCTGCATAATAGTAATGCCTGTTTTTTCATCACCAGCAAGCAGTGCACGATGAATCGGTGCGGCACCGCGCCAACGCGGTAATAATGACGCATGAATATTCAAACAACCATGCGTCGGTGTCTCTAACACACCTATTGGCAAAATAAGACCGTAAGCGGCGACCACCATAACGTCAGGTTGATAATTTGCTAATGTTTCACGTGAAACTTGCCCTTCTTCACTGGCTTTTTTGAAGGTTGCTGGCTGCTCAACTGGAATATTATGCTCAAGCGCCAGTTGTTTAACAGGAGATGCCGTTAACTTTTGTCCTCGCCCCGCCTTACGATCAGGCTGAGTATAAACCGCGACAAGCTCTATATTAAGCGCCTCTTGCTGCTCAATAAGTGCCTTTAAGCTAATCGCAGCAAACTCTGGAGTGCCGGCAAAAATCACACGTTGTTTGGTAGAAGACTGGTTTTCAATGCTCATAATTTTTATTCGATAAATAGGTGTTAGAAATATGAATGTCGTAGATAGATAAGACTTAGCCCTGCTTTTGTTTCATTATAGAGAAATTGTCAGGCAATCACCATTTAGCTTGAGTTAGCCTTTGTAGCAACACGCTTATCACTTATTTTTGATAGCAAAAACATTGGTGCTGTGGATGACTCAAACAGGACTAGTTACCTCTAAATCTGACCTCAGATCAGCGCTGTAGAGTGCTATACTCAATACCATCTCTGTTATTTTCAGATCTTTTACTGGTAACCGCGCCCAACGCTCATGCTAAAAAAAGCACCTTTGCATTATGTCTTTAACTTTCATACCCTGACACTTCTGGTATTAACCACGTTGTGCTACATCATTTTGCTTGTCAGTTTACATGAACAGCGTTTAATCACTAGCCAAAAGGCATTTAATCAGCTTTATTATGAACTAACCGATCAGCTCAATCATAATACTCTTAGTTTGTCTGCCGTCTCTACCAAACTTATTGGCAGTAATAATGTCAGTCACCATATTATGGTGATGACTGCATCTGGTCAGCCATTGGTTTATACCCATCATAGGGACGATCAAAGTCAAGTTGAGTTTTTCAGCCTTCCTTATTGGAGACCCTCAGAGGCGCAAAGCACTAAGTACCAAATTACAGATTCTAAGCAGCTACTAGGCTGGGCCAATTTGCCAAATGGCTATCAAACTTATATTCAAATCATCCACCCGCCCATGCCGATTAATTGGTTTAATCCGCTGTATTGGCTACCGCTGCTAACCGCTCTGGTGTTGTTTACCTTCAATCTCTATTTGGTAATGCGAAATAAAAGAGCGTGGTCGCAAATCATTGATTACAGTCAACATTTCCCTAATTGTTTAAACGAGCCTTATACTCCGATTTTCGACAGTGATTTAGGGATTAGCCAAGAGTTTCTGCGCTTGGCTAATCGTTTGGACCGAATTAATCAGCAACTGCATCAAACCCATCGTCGCACCACATTATTAGAAAAACGCCTGCTACGATTGACCGATTACTCGCCGCTGCCGCTATTTTTTATTAATAAAAAAGGTCAAGTGAGTTATTTTAATCGCCGCTTCGAGCAGTCGTTTATGACCGCATTTGATGAGCATATCATTTATTTTGTGACCGACTTTTTGACAGGCAAAGATAAGCTGACTCAGCGTCATTTAAGCAGGATTGGTCGTCTTACTAATGCGCAAACCTTTAATGTTTCAAGCATTGAGAGTCAAACCGATTATCTATTACATCTACAGCCATGGACGGGTCAACAAGGGCAGGTACAAGGATTTAGTGCCGTATTAACCGACATCAGTCACCTCACTCAGGAGCTGGATGATATTACCAAAAAGGTGCATTCACAAGCTGCTGAACTGATCCAGTTTGATAAGTTATGGTCACTATTGGGCCATGAATTACGTACACCTCTTAGCGGTATGATTAGCCTTATTGATCTTATAGACACCGGCCGTTTGGATGAGTATCAAAACGAAACCTATCGTTTATTATTACAAACCAGCCAAACCATGCTGACTATGTTAAATGACATGCTCGACATTGCAAAGATAGATGCCGGTAAGCTTAACACCGTACTAGAGCGTATTGATATTTTAAACTTAAGTTATCAAGTAGCGAACTTACTGAGTAGTAGCGCCTATGCCAAAAAGATTGAGTTACTGACCTTCTTTTATCCGCAAGCGCCGCGTTATCTTGACACCGATGCTACTCGCTTGCAGCAAATTTTGATGAATCTGATTGGCAATGCCATTAAGTTCACCCATTCTGGCTATGTGGCGCTACATGTGCGCTACCTACCGGCACACAGTACTCAGCTGCGTCACATGATGGTAGAGGCATCTCTGAGTCCGCAAGCAGATATACAATCGCCTTGGGTATGCTTTGCGGTTGAAGATACCGGTATTGGGATTGATGAAAATGATAAGTCACGTCTGTTTAGCGACTTCCACCAAGCCAACGGACTTATTAGCCAACAATTTGGAGGTACTGGCTTAGGACTGGCTATTTCTAACCGCTTTGCACAGCTGCTAGGCGGCTTTATTCATATTAAAAGTGAGCTGGGTCAAGGCAGTACCTTTAGTTTGTGTCTACCAATCACCTCGGACTTATATCAGATACCGACCTATCTTCATCATCCACATCTGAGCAAGGTTCAGCTGATATCTTTTCATAATCAGCCTGTCTCAAGCCAAGCCTTTAATGAATTTAGTCAATTTTTAAATCATAATTTTAAGGCATATGCTGGAATCACTAAAGAAGGCTTAGACGCAGTGAGTCGGGCAAATGACTCAGACAGACTATTGGTTATTTTGGTAGAAGAAGAGCTTTATCATACAAGCAGTATCACTGAGCTTGAAGTACTAGACGCTTGGCAAAGCACGCCTAAAATATTACTGACCATGCGTCCTAGAAATGCCATTGATAAGTCACGGCGTGACCAATATTCGGTTATTTTGAATAAGCCAATAATGGCAGAACAAATCGCTCGAGCACTGATGCAGATAGGCCGAATGAAGGCGCAGCGTCCGAGCGTCATGCCTTCTATTGAGCAGAGGCAGCGAATCACGCCTAGCCTATCCTCGCTACCAGCACCAGCTCTGGTTAGCACCAATAAAGCATTAACCTTTAAGCCGCTAGTGTTAATTGCAGAAGATGATGCCCTAAATCGCCGTATTGTCAGTGCGTAATTAAACAAGCTCGGCTATTTGAGTATCAGCGCCAATAATGGTCAAGAAGTATTGAGTTATCTTGAACAAAGGGATGATATCGATTTAATTTTGATGGATTGTAGAATGCCAATTATTGATGGCTTAGAGACGACACGAATTATTCGTACCTCGAATAACCCTATTCCTATCATCGCCCTGACTGCCAATAATACTGATAACGACAAAGCAGAATGCTTGATTGCTGGTATGAATGACTTTCTTACTAAGCCGATTAACAAAGAACTATTAGCTAAAATCTTATCGTTTTATTTATAAAAAAGTAGTGTTTAGGGCGTGTCCTCATTATGAAAATGGTGATAAAAATAAAATAAACCGCAGTCAGACAAGGAAAGTAATGCCGTAAATATCGAGATATTTACCCGTTATTTGAGGCAGTATGACAAGATTTAGCTATTTTTAGCCCATTTAAATGTAATCGTACGGATTGAGGACACGCCCTAATAAGTTCGATGAAAATGCATTCCAACTTAATAAACACCACTTATTGAAATATTCAGATTCTTTGTTTTAAGACTCATCTGAAACACTGGTTAAACGCTCTAGATAACGGGCAATTAAATCCACCTCGATATTTACAGGGCCACCCACCTGCCAATGATTGGCAATATTAGTTACCTCTGCAGTGTGCGGTATGATATTTAAGCAAACAATATTATCCTTAACCAAGTTAGTCGTTAAGCTAATCCCGTCTACTGTAATCGAGCCTTTGGTCGCTGCATACTTTTTCAGTGCTTCTGGAATGGCTATTTCTATATAAATAGAGCGTGCATCCGCTTTCATCACCTCGATAGTGCCCACGCCATCAACGTGCCCTGACACCATATGCCCCCCAAATCGAGTAGTCGGCAACATGGCTTTTTCTAAATTCAGCTTATCGCCTACTTTCCAGTTATTCATTGCTGTCTTATTTAATGTTTCACGTGATACATCGACGGAATAACTGTTGTCGTTCATATCCACCACAGTTAAACAAATACCATTAGAGGCAATCGAGTCGCCTAAGTTGACATCACTAAAATCTAAATCATCAGATTCAATAATCAAACGTACATCACCGTCAATTTCTTCTATCTTGCGCAGCTTACCGGTGCTCTCAATAATACCTGTGAACATAACAACTCCTTAATAATATACGGCTATAAGATCTTACTGATACTCTGTGGATAACTTTTTCTGAAAACTATTTATAAACGCTTATTGCCATTAACTCTCAAAGTTATCCACAGCTCAATTTAATTATGGGTTTTGTTTTTAACTTACCTCGAGTTTCACGTGAAACCTAGTAATATCAATACTTTCCGATTTTTATAACGTATCTATGTTTCACATGAAACAAAAATAATCCACAGTTTCATGTGAAACACCTCTAGTCGCCAATTAAAAATATGTTTTCTAAATCTATTTTGTGGATAACTTTTATAAAGAATGCTGTACTAGAGTCTTAGCCTCTATACCAACGGCCTAAAAACAAGCTTAAGGTCTTCGCCAATAGCTGATGAGGACTCTAAAAAGAAACGTTGCTGTAAAGACAGGTCATCTATATCTAGTGAAAGCATCGGTTTAGCAGAGCTTCCTAAGATACAAGGCGCTTGATAAACAATTAATTCATCCACAAGTCTTGCTTGTACAAAGCTGCCTGCTACCTGAGCCCCTGCTTCGACCAATACATCCTGTACTTGATAATCGGCCACCAAGCTGCGCAACAACTGCTGTAAATCGCTTTGCGTATATAGCAACGTATCCGTATTCTGTAGCACTGTATAAGACTGAGAGTCTTGTAATCGGCTACGTCTGTCTAATACCACCACTTTTGGCTGCGGAATATTATCTATAGGCACACCCAGCTGCGTGGAACGTACATTCAGACTCGGATTGTCATCAATGATGGTCTGACTGCCGGTAATAATAGCGCCGCTCAGGGCTCGCAGCTTTTGTACATCCTCACGAGCAGCCGGTCCGGTTATCCACTTAGACTCACCAGATGCCATCGCTGTACGGCCATCTAAGCTACTGGCAATCTTTAAACGCACATATGGCATTTGGGTACGCATGGCCTTTAAAAAGCCTAGATTAAGCTGTTCTGCCTGTTTGGTAGCAACGCCAACGGTAACATCAATACCGGCGTCTTTTAGCATCGCGACACCGCGGCCTGCGACTTTAGGATTGGGATCAAGTCCTGCAATGACCACCCGTGCCACACCTGAATTAATCAAAGCTTTAGCACAAGGTGGTGTGCGGCCTGTATGACTACAGGGCTCGAGTGTCACATAAGCAGTCGCGCCCTCGGCCTTTTGCTGCGCCTGCCTTAACGCAAACACTTCAGCATGAGGCTCTCCGGCTTTTGGATGAAAGCCGCTACCCACAAGGGTCCCCTCTTTAATAATAACGCAGCCGACCGCTGGATTTGGACGGGTGGTATAGAGTCCTTTTTTAGCCTCTTCTATCGCCAAGCTCATATAGTAGCTATCTTGCGGCTGTATGCCACTGGTTAGGCCATTAGGGCTAAATGAGGAAGCGCTGCTCTCTAAAGGGATAGACGTTTGCATAAGTATTTACCCATTGTATTGATTAAAGGGTTATAGCATCTGTTATTCGGTAGGCTTGGTATCAATCGGGCGAATGTTTTGCAGCTCTTGCTGAAACGCCTCAATATCCTGAAAATCACGATAGACACTGGCAAAGCGTACATAGGCCACATCATCAAGGGTTTTAAGCTCACTCATCACCACTTCACCCAAGTCCTTACTGCTAATTTCACGCTCACCAAGCTGACGAATACGCTTCTCAATGCGGCTAATCATGGCCTCTTGCTCATCAATAGTGACCGGTCTTTTTTGCAGAGGCAGCTGAATAGAACGTCTTAATTTCTGTGAATCATACGGCTCAATACGGCCGTTAGATTTGATAATACGCGGCATGACAACTTCAACCACCTCAAAGGTAGTAAAGCGCTCTTGGCACTGATTACACTGACGGCGGCGACGTACTTGCGCGCCCTCAGCCGCCAAGCGTGAGTCGATTACCTTTGTATCATCAGCATTACAATAAGGGCACTGCATAATTTACTCTCAATAAAACTTAATATAGACAGGGATAATAAGGGTGACTGTTACTTGAATATTGATTATTTACCAATACAGAAGCTACCAAAAATACGGCCAAGCAAATCATCAGCACTAAATTCACCGGTAATCTCACCCAAGCTAAACTGCCCTTGACGTAGACTTTCAGCTACCAGCTCTCCTGCTTGATGATGGACAAGCTGCTCAAATGCATCCTCTAAATGCTGCTGAGTTCGGCGAAGGGCATCTAGATGACGCGTACGTGCAATCATACTGTTTTCAGGCGGATGAAAGCCAACTTTATCGCACAGAAGTGTCACTAAACTATCGATACCTTCGGCCGTTTCACAAGACACATTGACTTGGTCATAGCCTGAAACAGTTTGAGTATCTGCCAAAGTCTCGTCCACCAGATCGCGTTTATTACCGATTAATAATAGTCTTGAGGTATCAAAATCACCGCCTGACCTACCTTCTCCAAACAGCTCGGTAGCGAGTGTTAGCGGGTTGGTATCCTGTGATAAGTCGTATACCAAAAGCAGTAAGTCTGCTTGATTAATCGCCGTGCGTGCGCGCTCAATACCAATACGCTCCACCGCATCGGTCGTATCACGAAGACCTGCGGTATCTGTTAAATGAATGGTCAGACCGTTGAGCACAATGGTCTCTTGTAGCGTGTCTCTTGTAGTGCCTGCCACGTCGGTTACAATGGCACGTTCTTGGCCTGCTAGACTGTTTAACAGGCTTGATTTGCCGGCATTAGGACGCCCTGCTAAGACCACATGTACGCCATCGCGTAACAGCTGACCTTGCTGAGCAGTGGCAAGTATCGTGGCCACTTTATCTTGTATAACGGTTAATTTACCTTCGATAACACCATCAGATAAGAAGTCCACATCTTCTTCGTCAGGGAAATCAATAGACGCTTCAACATACAGGCGCAGCTCAATCAACGACTCTAATACGGCATTGATACGGTTAGAAAACTCACCCGTTAAGGAACGAATTGCACTATTTGCCGCTGCCACGCTAGTAGCGTCAATCGCATCAGCAATGGCCTCAGCTTGTAGCAAATCCAGCTTATCATTCTCAAACGCCCGATAAGAGAACTCACCCGCTTGTGCTTGATGCGCGCCCAATTCAAATACACGGCCTAAGAGCTGATTTTGTAAAATCACACCGCCATGACCTTGTAGCTCAATCACATCCTCGCCAGTAAAAGAATGCGGTGCCTTAAAATAAAGCACCAGGCCTTCATCTAGCTCCTTTTTATCGGAATCATAAAAGCGGCAAAAGCTGGCCAATCTTGGCGTAAAGCTGTCTTTGCCGGTGAGTGCACAGGCAATGGCATAGGCTTTTGGGCCCGATAAGCGAATGATACCAACGCCGCCTCTACCAACGGGCGTTGCAATGGCAGCAATGGTTTTAACGTTTGTCATAAATATAGGCTCAAAATCAAGTCATGGCCACAATATCAGCCAAGGTATCTGTCTAGTTATAAATCAGGCAACTTAAGAACACTTATCATAAGTTATTTAACTATAGTAGGTACTAAGTGCCACATATTCAATGTTAGTTATATAAAACAAAAGCACCTATATGTTACATATAGGTGCTCCGTTAGCGTTTTTTAGATTAAATCAAGCCGTATTATTTAGGCAAATTAACCTGCCATTCTCGCAGCTTTTTCACGCTGTTCTTTCTCTACTTTCTTATTCACAAAATACTGCTGACCCATGGTAAATAAGTTGTTTACTGTCCAGTACAACACCAGACCTGCAGGGAAGAATAACATGAATAAGGTGAAGATAATGGGTAAGAACTTCATCACTTTCGCTTGCATCGGATCAGTCGGCTGCGGACTAAACATCTGCTGAGCAAACATACTTGCACCCATCAGGATTGGTAGGATAAACCAAGGATCCATCGATGACAAATCTTGAATCCATAGAATCCACGGTGCATGACGCAGCTCAACACTTTCGATAAGCATGTAATACAAGCCTAAGAAAATCGGCATCTGTAGCAAGATGGGTAAACATCCTGCCATCGGATTGACTTTCTCTTCCTTATAAATAGCCATCATCTCTTGTGACATTTTCATGCGGTCATCGCCATGCTCTTCTTTCAGAGCTGCTAGGCGAGGGGCAAGTGCACGCATTTTTGCCATCGAATAATAGCTTTTATGAGATATCCACATTAATGCTATTTTCACTGCCAGTGTTAGACCAATAATAGCCCAACCCCAGTTACCCACAACACTATGAATCGCTGAGATAATCATAAATAAGAACTTAGAGATTGGCCATGCCCAGCCATAATCTACAGTTTTCTCAAAGCCTGGTGCAAATCCAATTAGCTTGTCTTGTACTTTAGGACCGGCGTACAAAGTGGCAGCGATATTCATCTGCTTGTTAGCAGGTACCACTAGTGGCTCACTCTTCATACCAATAAAGAAATCGCCATTACTCTCATTGCTATAGAAGGTACCTGTGAAATTTTCAGGGGTCCAAGCAGAAACGAAGTAATGTTGAACAATACCAACCCAGCCTTCTGAGCTCTTAGCGGTTAGCTCATCTTCGCCAAAGTTTTTAAACTTCAACTTATTATAATCATCATCAGGTGTACCCCAAGCACCGCCTAGATAAGTGGCCATGCTTAGCGCGCCTTTATCTGCCATACCAGGATCTTTACTGTCATCACGTTTAAGCTGAGCAAACAACTCACCATTCCAAGGCTGAGCCGTGGCATTGTTGATATTGTAATTCACCGTGATTGGGTATTTACCCTTAGTGAATGTAAAGGTTTTGGTAACCGTTACACCATCTTGCTTATAAGTTAAAGGAACATTCAAGGTGTCTTGGTCTGGCTGAAGCGTATAGCTGTCTGACTGATAGCTGTATTCCGCACGCCCATTTTGAGTATCAATACCATTGACACCTGCTAACCCAGATTGAGCAACATAGATTCGATTCGCATCTTCTTCCAGCAGTACAAATGGATTTTCACTGTCTAAAGTCGCGTCATAATTCAGTAAAGCGGCATACACCACATCGCCACCAACAGGGTCGATCTTAATATTGTAGACATCTGTTTTGACATCAATAAGCGCACGCTCTTGTTGCTGTGCAGCTGATGCTACCCCATTATTGGCAACAGGCACATCATTATTGGTGGTTACTGGCACATCCGTGTCAGACGTCGCAGGTATATCACCTGCACCAGAACTCATAGGAACATCTGCTCCAGACGACGACGTGGATACAGAAGGGGTTGCTGTGTCTACTGCCGGTGCATCAGCATAGTCCTTCTGCCAAGCAAGCACCAACAAATAAGCGGTAATCAGCATCGCAATGATGATGAGCACCCGTAGTATCTTTTGCATAAGATTGTCCTAAACAACTCAAAATGAATGTTCTAAATTTAAAGCGAAACGTGAGGGATCAAAAGGCGCAAGACACCCAGAGCGTTTACAAAATGGTGACTATTTTACTAAAAAACCCTAGTAAATGATATAGAAGGTGATGCTCTGCTATAAATAAGCATTAACATGATGTTGAATTGTTTTAATCAAGTCAGGGTGCGTTAGAGTAATCGGTTTAATCTTGCGACATAACTGCTGTTATCTTTATAGATACCGCGCTCTAAAAGTATTGTTTCACGTGAAACAATAGTTAGTGAATGAGTTAAATCTAACACAGAGTGTCGAGGGGGTGAAGAAAGAGATGACGAATTCGGAACTTTAGCAGTGGCTCCTAATACAGGATAAAAAATATCTTTATAAAGAGGCAGTGGAACAAAGTCGATACCATGACCGCCAAGTGGGTGACAACGCGCAATCCGCTTAGCTGTCAATAAGCCGCCAATCCTAGGGCCATGCCACTTAATAGCTGTTACCCCATACTCAGAGCAGGTCGGATAATATCGGCAACGAGCAGGCAATAAAGGGCTGATGATACGTTGATATATTCTAATAACGGCGATGAAAAACCTCGATACTATCGCTGATAACATACATCCTCCATAGTCTGCTCGATGGCTAAAAGTCTTTGAGGCTGTCACTTAGATTATGTACAAGTATTGAGTTACTTAGCGACATTACCCTGTCTTTGACTGTTTTTAATTACCTTTGTCAGAATAGCATCTATCTCAGTACGAAGCTCATCATTACTGAGCGCCTTAGAGGATTTCTTTAATATGAAGACGATATCCACAGCGGGGAGTGCGCTATGCTGGTGACGAAACTGCTCGCGGATAATCCGTTTGATTTTGTTTCTTGCCACTGCTGTTGGAATTTTCTTTTTAGTAATGGCCATTCCCAATCGTGCTTGTTGCTGCTCCGAATCATACGCAAACGCCATAAAATGGGTTTGGTGAATTTTAAATAATGGTTTATTAAATACCGCTTTGAATTGATCCGGTTTTAGTAAACGCTTTGATTTGGGATAGCAATAATCAGTCATGTGATGTCAACAGTCGATTAAAATTTGCAGATACATAAGAAAAAAAGCACCTGAGTTAGGTGCTTTTAATAATACGATATCAATTTGTTAGATCTTAATTCACTCATTAAAGAATGAATTACACCGTTAAACGATGACGACCTTTGGCGCGGCGGCGTGCTAAAACTTGACGGCCTTTTTTAGTTGCCATGCGAGCACGGAAACCATGAGTGCGCTTGCGTTTGATAACGCTTGGCTGGAATGTACGTTTCATAAATCACCTTTGACAGCAAAGAAAAGAATTAAAAGTAAAGACAGATAGAGTTCACTAAGAATTTGTAGTAACGAATGATTATGCCAGTGTCTTAGGTTTATGTCAATAATAAATACCCTGTAGGTGCTAAATAATACATTGGCTTATTACTAATAACACTGGTAGAAATATCCTGTTTTTAGAATTTAGTATGCTTGAACTGCTTCGAATATTAATCTTAAAACTACTGAAAAACACATTCACATTCTTTGTTTAATTGATAACTATGAGCACTGCATTTAATGAGTTTAATCCCTGCCTCCCTTACTTCTTACTAGAAGATAAAAATCTTATTTTAGATACTTATCCACAGAAACATGATTACCCCATAATTATATATATAATAGTTCTTTTGTTATTATTAGTACCCTATTTAGCTGTGTATAACTATAAAAAATACAATAATAACATGTATTTATCTTGTGGTTATTGCTGTGTAAAACCTGTGGTTAAAACCTGTATAACTTGCCATAAAAAGTTATCCACAGAGTTAACAACAAAGTTATCCACAGAATAAAATGCATGATAACTGCTGTCTTATGTGCTAAAGTACGCTTCTCAATTATGTTGGGCTGTGGTCATTATAGGCCCTACCCTCTCCATTTATTTTTTATTTAGGGCCTAATCGTCATGTCGGATAGTTTGTCGTTGTGGGATAAATGTCTTAATGATTTAAAATATCAACTCAAGGAAAATGAATTTACGATGTGGCTGCGTCCGTTATCCGCGAAGGTAGTCGGAACCACATTAGAGGTCTTGGCCCCTAACCAGTATTTTGTATCGCACATCCAGCAGCATCATTTCACTGATATTGAGACGTTAGTCAAGCAGCACAGTGGTGGTGATATTGAGCGGGTGGTCATTCAAGTCGAGAGTAGTTCACAATCGGGCAGTAATGGAATTTCAAGTAATAACACTCAGACGAGTCAGACGCCATCCGGTGGTTTGAACAGCTCTCCTCTATCGCATAATACAGCAGGACCGTCTGAACACTTATTGTCATCGGACAAAGCGCTGAGCTATATCAACCCATACTTTACCTTTGAGACTTTTGTCAGTGGTAAATCTAATATGTTGGCGTATAAGGCTTGCTTAGAGCTGGGTAAAAAACAATCACAGAATCAGCACAATCCGCTGTTTTTGTATAGCGCCTCTGGTTTGGGTAAAACGCATTTGATGCACTCGGTAGCACATCGCTATTTAAAATTAGGTAAAACGTTTTATTACTTTTCTTCAGAGAAATTTATTAATCAGCTGGTGCATGCGCTGCGTAATCAAAAAATAGAAGAATTCAAAAAGAAAATTAAACGTGTGGATTTATTAATTATCGATGATGTTCACGTTTTAGCTGGAAAGACCAAATCAAGTAACGAGTTTTTATCTTTGTTTGCCGATTTTATGGTTGAGGGTAAGCAGGTTATCTTGGCCTCAGACAGGCATCCGTCGCAAATGACGGAGTTCGATGAGCGTTTCCGGTCACGTTTTTCGTCGGGTCTTGCAGTGGCCATTGAGCCACCAGAGATGGAAACGCGAATGCAGATTCTACAGAAAAAAGCATCATTGTCTAATATAGATCTGCCAAAAGAGTGCGCGTTATTTATTGCTCAAAACGTGGTCTCTAATGTGCGCCGTTTAGAAGGGGCGCTTAATCAAGTTGTTGCCAATGCCAATTTGACAGGTAATCCGATTGATTTGGACATGGTGCAGTATGCGCTAAAAGATGTGATTGCCATTCGCTCACAAGCGGTGAGCATGGATAATATCCGTAAAGTTGTTGCCGAATATTATGATGTCTCAATAAAAGATTTGATGGGTAAAAAGCGAACACGGAGTATTGCGCGTCCTCGTCAGATTGCCATGGCACTTGCGCGTGAGTTAACCAAAGACAGCTTCCCTGATATTGGCCAATCCTTTGGTGGCCGTGATCATACGACGGTGATGCATGCTTGTGATAAAGTGGCCCAGCTACGCAGTGAAGACCCTATGCTTGATAAAGAATACAAAGCATTGGCTATGACACTACAAGCAGGGTAGAGCGTATTCGCTAGGAGGATTGTTGAATTTTAAGATGCTTGAGGACAAATAAGACAAGCGGTGCACAGTACTGAATATTTAGTTATACTAGCACGAGCCATGATGTATTTAAGGACAGTATGGAGCCTAACTGTCAAGCTAATTTAGGCTACTATCTTAGTACTGAAATTTGAAGCTTAAAATCGATATTTAAGATATCCGCTGGTCCTTAGTATGAGCAATGACACCCGATATTAAATTATAAAGACCTAATCAAAGAGTCCTATTATTATGCAACTGTCTATTAATCGTGAGTTACTGCTAAAAGCCATTAATTTGATTGCTAAAGCAGCAGATAAACGCCATAACATGGTGGTTTTGGGTAATATTAAGCTTGAGGTTACGGAGTCGCTACTGCGTCTGACGGCATCTGACTTAGAGGTAGAGCTTACCGCAGAAGTACACTTAGGTAATGGCGCAACTGGTAGTGTTGGCGCAACAACGTTGCCTGCCTCTAAGCTACATGATATCTGTAAGCTATTGCCGAAAGATACCATGATTAATATCAGTGCAGAAGCCAATGAGCGCTGCGTTATTACCAGTGGTAAGAGCCGCTTTATACTGGGTACATTACCGGCAGAGGATTTCCCGTTATTAGGCAGCCCTGCAAATATCACACCGCTGACTTTAAGCCGCACAGTGCTTCTTGATTTGATGTCTAAAACACAGTTTGCGATGGCCATCCAAGACGTGCGTTATTACTTAACCGGCATGTTATTTGAGGTAGGTCAGCGTCAGTTAACCACCGTGGCTACCGATGGTCACCGTTTGGCGCTTGCACGCAGTGTGATTGAGGTGGCAGATGACTTTCAGATGCAGGCTATTTTGCCACGCAAAGCCGTTATTGAACTTGATCGTTTAGCCAATGAGTTGGGCAAACTGGTTGGAGATAAAGATGGCAATCTGACACTAAGCTTTGGTCGCGAATTCTTACAAGTGACTTTGCCGTTTGGTAATGTAGACAGTACCGGCCAAATTGATGATTCGGTAAAAGTGACCTTTACTGCACGCTTAATTGATGGCAAATTCCCTGATTACCGCCGCGTTATGCCAAACAATACTGATAAGATAGCTTTAGTTAACAAAGAGCGTATGACAGAAGTATTGCGACGAGTGGCTATCTTAAGTAATGAGAAGTCACGAGGCGTTATTTTTAACTTCTCTGTGGATGGTAGTGTAGAAGTACGTGCCAATAACGCAGAGCAAGACGAAGCAGTTGAGGGCATCCAAGTACAGTATCAGGGCGAGCCTTTAGAGCTGTCTTTTAACGCCGCTTATCTGCAAGATGTGTTGGATGTATTGGGCGGTGATGTGCAGCTGCATATGAGTCAAGCCAATAGCTCAGTATTGGTTAATCAGCTCAATGATACGCAGCATCAATACGTTATTATGCCAATGCGTATATAATTTGAATAAGCGACAAGATAACGGTTGCTTAAAATGACTACTAAAAAGCGAAGTCTTCGGACTTTGCTTTTTTTTATGCCAAATTGAGCGTGGTTTTTTTGATAATCATTTAACATAATCTAGCTGTGTATAACTGAATACATTATGTTAAATAGATTACACTGGTTTGATCGGCTATTAATTTTGCTATCCAGTTTAAATTTGACTGACAAAGGTGAGGGTTGTCTTATCAAAATTTAAACTGAAATAAGTCAGTAGATTTATTAAAGTAACTATAACTCTTGAGGCACTAATTTGAACTCTCGAAGTACTAATTTAAAATACAGTCATGATTAATTTTAACAATTATTATAAATAAAGCTTAAATGATTTATAAGCGTCACTATTCGTTACCGATAAATCCTTCCATTTCATAATTAAAATAAGCAGATCATGAACTGAGTCTGTAAGCTGTTTTTATAAGGTAGTTATTTATGCTGACCCAACTGAGCGTCTATGATTTACGTAATTTGCATGCCGTGAGCATCCATGTCGGGCAGTGCAATGTATTCGTGGGCGGCAATGGCAGTGGGAAAACCTCTTTATTAGAATCACTTTACTTATTATCTCGTGGCAAAAGCTTTCGTCATCATCAGCCAAAGCGCTATATCTCACATCATGCGCCTACCGCGACGGTGCATGCGAAGTTTGCAGACGGGAACAGTATGGCGATTCAAAAGGCTCAGGATGCCAGTACAACGATGCGACTTGGGCAGCAGACCGTCTACGTACAAAGTGCGCTTGCTAAGCAGTTACCGACGTTACTGATTGACCCATCATCAATGGATATTTTGGAAGTCGGTAGTAGCAGTCGAAGACAGCTTTTGGACTGGATAACGTTTCACGTGAAACTTGGCTTTCATTCTCAGTGGCTAGCTTATCAGCGCTTATTAAAGCAGCGTAATACCATATTAAGACAGTCAAACCAGTTATCCATAGCCCAAAAACAAGAGCTCGCCGCCTGGGATAAAGGGCTGGCAACTCATGCGGCTTTAATCACCCATTACCGCCTGCAAGCTTTTGAGGAGTGGAAGCCTTGGTTTGAGCAACTGATTGCTGAGCTCTTACCTGAGTATGCGCCGTTTATTCAGCTAAGGTTCTCACCAGGTTATAACACGGAGATACCGCTTGATGAGTTGCTACAACAACGGTTGGCGCAAGATTGTCAAACAGGCTATACCCGAGTAGGCTGCCATCGTGCTGATATTCAGGTGCTTTGGGTTGATAATGCTGAGACGCGTCAAGATGCGCGTACGCAGAGCCAGTATGAGAATGAAGTTACCAATCATAACTTAGTGCCGCAAAATGATTTAGAAGATGATTTAGTAGAAAGCCTAGGAGACAGTTATCCAAACGAGATAGAGACGGTAGATATACAAGGTAGCGTGCGTGAACAAGCGGCTAATGTATTGTCGCGTGGAGAAAAAAAGCTACTGATAACCGCACTCAGGCTGTCTCAGTTGCCTCTATTAACGCTGGCCAATCCGCAGCAGGCTTATGAGGTCGATTTCGATAGCAGTAGCTTACCTATCGTGCTGTTAGATGATATCACTGCAGAGCTTGACGGACGGGCACTGACTATTCTTTTAAAGACGCTATCGCAATTATCTTGTCAGGTATTTATCACTAGTCTAGATGCGTCCGTTATGCAGCAAATAACCGGATTTTGGCCAAATGCAAAGATGTTCCACGTGAAACAAGGTGCAGTAACTTTGGCAGAATAATTTAACGCCATAACAAAGCAGCTTAAGGCCCTTAAATAGCAGTAATTGCGACCAATATAGACCATGCTTTTATTGCCAAAAAATGCTATAATAATGACTAAGTTTTACCCCCATATTATTGGCATAATGACACGGGTATTTGGCAAAAACGGAATGTCAAAGCTGAAGGGCTATTTTATAAAAACCCACTGATTAACTGTCCGATTTCTTTGAATTTAATTACTTTAAATTTATTGACAAAATTGCGCACGAGACAATCACATCATATGCCATTTGATTTGCTGAACATATCAGCACTGCCGTATTAGTAAAGGATAACTCATGAGTGAATCAAACCCCATTACCGAACAAGAGCTAATAGAGGGCTTACCTGAGGGCGTCGATGTTGCAGATTTACCTGCAGATGCGCTACCAGAAGAATATAGCTCAAAAAACATTCGCGTATTACGCGGGCTTGAAGCAGTGCGTGTGCGTCCTGGTATGTACATTGGTGATACCGATGATGGTACTGGTCTACACCACATGGTCTTTGAGGTAGTCGATAACTCAATTGATGAAGCCTTAGCAGGGCACTGTGATCAAATTGATATCATTATTCATGAAGATGAATCTGTCAGCGTTATGGATAATGGTCGTGGTATTCCTATCGATGTGCATCCTGAAGAAGGCGTGTCTGCCGCTCAGGTGATTATGACTGTGCTACACGCCGGTGGTAAGTTCGATGACAACAGCTACAAGGTATCAGGCGGTTTACATGGTGTGGGTGTATCTGTGGTTAATGCCTTATCTAAAAAGCTTGAGATGAATATTTGGCGTGAAGGTCATCATTATCAGCAAACTTATAGTGATGGTGTGCCAGACAGTGACATCCAAGAGTTAGAAGAAACCGACAAAACCGGTACGCAGATTCGCTTTTATCCAAGCTCAGACGTATTCACAGGCACTGTCTTTGATTTTGATATCTTGGCCAAACGCTTACGTGAGCTGTCGTTCTTAAACTCAGGTGTACGTATCGTATTAACTGATGAGCGTACTGACAAACAGCATGTCTTTGAACACAAAGGCGGTTTATCTGAGTTTGTGGCGTATATTAATGCCGGTAAAGAAGGCCTTAACGAAGTATTCCACTTTGTTAGCGAGCAAGATGACGGTATCGTGGTTGAAGCGGCGCTGCAGTGGACGGACACCTATAATGAGAAGGTACTGTGCTTCACCAATAACATCCCGCAAAAAGATGGGGGTACTCATTTATCTGGTTTCCGCTCGGCACTGACCCGTTGTCTAAATACGTATATGGACAACGAGAAGTTGATCAAAAAAGATAAAGTTAACACCACGGGTGACGATGCGCGTGAAGGCTTAACGGCGATTGTTTCAGTAAAAGTACCTGATCCTAAATTCTCTAGCCAAACCAAAGATAAATTGGTCTCTAGTGAAGTAAAATCAGCGGTTGAATCGGCAATGCACGATAAGTTTAACGACTATTTGCTTGAGCACCCAGGTGCCGCAAAATCGATTGCTAATAAGATTATCGATGCTGCGCGTGCCCGTGATGCAGCACGTAAAGCTCGAGAGCTCACACGCCGTAAAACCACATTAGATATCGCGGGATTACCAGGTAAGTTGGCGGATTGTCAGGAAAAAGATCCTGCGTTATCTGAACTGTACATTGTGGAGGGTGACTCTGCGGGTGGTTCTGCAAAACAGGGCCGTAGCCGTAAGACGCAAGCAATTTTGCCACTAAAAGGTAAGATTCTAAACGTTGAGCGTGCCCGGTTTGACAAGATGTTATCGTCTGCCGAAGTCGGTACATTAATCACAGCATTAGGCTGTGGTATTGGTCCAGATGAGTATAATCCAGATAAAGTACGCTATCACAAAATCATTATCATGACCGATGCTGACGTCGATGGTTCGCATATTCGTACGCTACTGTTGACCTTCTTCTTCCGTCAAACGCCAGAGCTAATTGAACGTGGTTATGTCTATATCGCTCAGCCCCCACTTTATAAAGTAAAAAAAGGTCGCCAAGAGCTGTATCTAAAAGACGACGAAGCGTTAAAAGCGTATCTGTTGTCATCGACCATTGATGAGATGAATCTGCATATCAGCGAAGATGCACCATCAATTACCGGTCAGGCGTTAGAGAAATTGTTAAACGATTATAACCAAACTCAATTGGTTAAATCACGTTTGCAAATCCGCTATCCTGCGATACTGCTGGATGCATTGACGCACGTGACTAAGCTGAACACTGACATGACTTATGACTATGATGCCATGAGTAAGTGGAAAGTGGCTCTACAAGAGCAACTAGAGCGTTTTGGTAGTGATTTGAACCCAGTTATTGAGCTAGATAACATTCATGCGCCGCAAACAGATGAGCTGTCTGAGGCGGATAAAGATGCCAATAACCAGTTTAAGTTCAAGATTGGTGCTAAAGTTGATAGCCCAAATGATGATATCGAAGATGCCGAAGTGGTGGAAGGTAAAGACAGCGATATGCTATCGACCAAGCCGCAGTGGCTGCCACGTATCACAATCTACGTACATAACTTAGCGCAGCATTATCTACTTGATGCCGGTTTCTTTAATTCAGGTGAGTATGGACGTTTGATGCGTCTATCAAAAGAGTGGAACACCCTACTGACCGATACCGCTTATATACGCCGCGGTGAGAAAGACACCCTATTACGTGACTTCGATCACTTATGGCAGCAAGTCATGCTAGATGCGCGCCGTGGTCTGTCTGTACAGCGCTATAAAGGTCTGGGTGAGATGAACGCCGATCAGCTTTGGGATACCACGATGGATCCTGAAAATCGCCGTATGTTAAAGGTAACGATTGAAGATGCGATTGCCGCTGACCATCTATTTATGTGCTTAATGGGTGATGATGTGGAGCCACGTCGTCAGTTCATTGAAGAGAACGCATTAACTGTGACTAACTTAGACATCTAAAGCTAAGCGGTTACTATATTAGTCTAATAATTAAAAAGCCATCTTACTTGTAAGGTGGCTTTTTTGTTTCACGTGAAACAGGATGCTTTATACTCGTAAATAGCGTGACTTCAAATAATGACGACGGTTTACTCTCATATTTTAGAGGCCTAATAAATGACTGAACTTATCTTTTTAGCCATTGCTTTAGCGATGGATGCTTTTGCGGTGTCTATCGGGTTGGGCGCTAAGCATGCCACTGCAAATACAGCAGCTAATATTACTCAAGCTAGCCACCCAGTTCCTTCAGCTATGTTATTAAAGCTAGCTTTAGCTGCAGGGCTATATTTTGGGATAGCTCAGGGCGTCATGCCCTTAATGGGCTACTTGTTAGGGTCAGCAATAATTGGATGGTTAGCCTCTGCCGCACCGTGGATAGGAGGTATTATTTTAGTCACTTTGGGTCTGAAAATGCTTTATGAAGCGTTTAGTGGCGGTCCTGATAAATTACTACCTGATGAGCTACTAAGCAGAGAGCTCAGCAAGGGTTCCGAAAACAATATACGCACGATAACAACAGATCATAAGTTAATGCTGTCACTGGCAATCGCTACCAGTATTGATGCGCTCGCTGCCGGTTTTACTTTAAATTTACTAGATATGAATGCATGGCTTGCTTGTTTTATTATTGCCATCATAACCGCTATATTTGGCTTTTTGGGAGCCTATTTAGGATACAAGTCAGGCACTTGGCTTGAAGATAAAGCTGAGATTTTAGGCGGCGTCGTATTGATTATTATGGGTATAAAAATGGTTTTATAGCAAAAATATTTCAGACTGACACAGGCAAAGATAGGGATCCGATTAGATGATATTTGATTTTGTTACAATATAAAAAAAAGAGCCTCTGCTAATAACAAAGGCTCTTTTTTTATAATTAATTGGTCTAATGAATCTCGTTTTATTTTATTTAAAACGCCATGCCAAAATACGCGTCGCTTTTTGACCATGCTGCATGTTAATGGTCTTAATCTGTCTAGCACCAATACGGCGCAGCAAGGCATCAAGTGGCTTTAAATTCTCTGAACGAGACACAAGCGTCGTAAACCAGTTCACTTGCTGAGCATAATCCACACTCTCGTTAATCATACGGGTGATAAAGGCAAATTCACCGCCTTCCGTCCATAGCTCTGCGTTTTGTCCGCCAAAGTTTAGATTGTTTTTGGCATCAGCGAAACGGTTTGCGTTTTGACTGTTTGGATTACGACGTGCACGGTTCTTTTGTAGCTTGGTTTGCTTACGGCTATTGGCCGTTAACACATCTTCCATAGACGCATGAAACGGTGGATTACATACGGTGATATCGAAGTAATCATGCTCACCGATAATACCTTTAAAGATTTTTTTTGGATTGGTTTGCTGCTTAACGGTCACCATCTTTTTAAGATTGGGGTTAATCTCACAAATTGCTTTGGCGGTATTAATCGATACCGGATCAATATCGGTTGCAGTGAAATGCCAACCGTAGCTTTGACTGCCGACAATCGGATAAATCAAGCTGGCACCGGTGCCAATGTCTAATACGTGCGGCTTTTTATTTTCTTGCTCTTTGACACTTTTGCTGTTGTTATCTGCTAATAAATCAGCAACTTGGTGTATATAATCGGCACGACCTGGAATAGGCGGGCACAAATAGCCTTTAGGCAAATCCCAGTATTTGATGTTGTAATGTAGCGCCAATAACGCCTTATTCAAGGTCAATACTGCATCAGCATCTGAGAAGTTAATGGTCGGTTCACCGCTTGGATTGGTGATGGTGTGCTTGGCGAGCTCAGGCAAAGCCTTGGTTAATTTATTAAAGTCATAGCGCCCATTATGTGGGTTACGCGGATGCAGAGTATTGGCTTTAGGCTTAGCGGTAGCAGAGGGCGTGGTATTTTTGGCCGCAGGATTGCTAGAGGTATTACGGGGTGCGTGCTGTGTCATAGGGATGAAAACTTATTTATAGAGTGGGGTGAATAACAGTGATTAGCGTAGCGCGTTTAATAGATGGGCTATTGGATACAGTATAAACCACAAAAAGGTGGATAAATACTCATAGAGAGCACAGATTATAAAAACCATACTTTCGGTAATGTATGCAACCTGCCCGAGCCCATTATTTATCAAGGATTTTAGGGTGTTTTTACCCTATGGATAACCTTATAAAGCGGTAGGAATACAACATTATCAAAAATAAAATAATTAATAAAATCAGTAGTTTATGAGTTTGAACTAAAAGGCTGTTGAGAACTGCTTTTCAAAAGTTTTTATAAAAATATACTGATTAGGCTTTAGTTTAACAGGTTTACACAACAAACTTCTGGCTGATAGCGCTATAGTTTATTAAATGTCAGTACAGAATAAAGCGAAGCGGTGAGTTTATATAAGATATATTATTATCAGTAGTTGTCTTTTTCATAAGTGCTATAAAGACTTGATAGCTGCTTAATCATAAATAATGATAACAAAAGTGCGTGCTTGAGCGTTAATTTAGAGCGATTGTTTAGCCTCATTAAGGCAGCTATAGTGACGATTGGTGTTATCGTATCTAACCACTAGTCTGTGAGTTGTACCCTTTGACGCTTTAGACATAATTCTGAGCTTAAAGATACTGATATTAAAGTCTTACCAATCAGCATAATAATTAATAAAGAAGGATAATAATAATGAGTAATCAAATCAGGAATAATGAGCCAAACAAGCGAATAACTTATGACATTGAGGGATATATTTGTTTGATTGGTCTTAATCGGGCCGACAAGCGTAATGCTTTTGACAGTCATATGATTGAACAGTTATCTGACGCCCTAACGCGCTATGAAGCCGATAGCGAATTACGTTGTGCGCTAATTTTTGCCCATGGCGAGCACTTTACCGCAGGGCTTGATTTGATGGAGCTACAGGACAAACTCGATAAAGGGGTGTTTGCCTTTGATTCTACACAAATAGACCCGTGGGGTATTAGCGGTAAGCTGCGTACTAAGCCCGTGGTTGTGGCTGTGCAAGGCACCTGTTTTACGGCGGGTATTGAGCTGATGCTTAATAGCGATGTGGTTATTGCTAGTGATGATTGTAACTTTGCGCAGATGGAGGTGCAGCGCGGCATCATGCCATTTGGCGGGGCAACCGTCCGTTTTGTGGCGGCAGCAGGCTGGCAAAAAGCCATGCCCTATCTGCTAACCGGCAAGTCATTTGATGCCGCAACTGCAGATAAACTTGGTTTGGTGAGTGAAGTGGTGCCCAAAGGTGAGCAGTATAACCGAGCTTTTGAATGGGCAACTGAGATTAGCAAAGCCGCACCACTTGGGGTGCAAGCCCTTCTATCCTCTGCACTCGATGGTGCTAGAAATGGGGCAGACAGTGCGCTTGGCGGCATCGCATCTTTCCTACCGCCTTTGTTTAATTCTGAAGATGCCAAAGAAGGCGTTATGTCGATGATTGAAAGGCGTGAGGCTAATTTTAAGGGCCGCTAGAGTGTGATTAATCGGCATAACTGATAAAGATTATAGCAACACTGCGTTTAGGTCAAGGGTTATGGTCAAGATAGACAAAAGTGATAGGTAGCAATAATGTTAGATGATGCAGTACGATTTTTAGCACGAGTGGTATTCGAAATAGTCGGTCCAGTCGTCCTTGAAGGCGTATTTAACCTCATAACTTGGCGTATTAAGGGGCATCCTTATCTTACCTGCTATTACCGCGGATTTATGGTGGCGTTGGTGGTTTATATTGGCCTTACCATCAAGCATCTTTTTTTAGATCATAACCTGTCTATGATGGCGCTATCAGACTTAGGATTGAGTCTAAAGATTTGGGGCGGCATGACGTATGTCTTGATGCTAATGACGTTCTTTGTGCGTTATGCTCAAGGTGAAAGACGTGACTATAGGCAATAAATGCGGCATGAGTATGCCATTATTGGTCAGTATTATGGCTTGGTCGATCGGGTGTCGGCGATTGTGATTATCTCGACTGTCGGCTCGTTTTTTAGTATGAGTGCGGTGTTGATGTATTGGGAGATGACGAATGGGTTTTAGGTTCGAAAGATTTGTTAGCGCATTAAATATAAATTAATGCGCTATTTTGGAGATTTATTTGTCAAAGAATGATGAGTTTGAAAAGTATAGTTATTTGATTAACTATGAAGTTGAGTTTAGATTTTATATACATATCTTGACTATGATTTTTATGTTTATTTGTTCAATTGTAGTCATTCGAGCAGTTTTTTTATCTAATATATGGTCTTTCTCATTTTTCGGTATGAATTTATCGGCTTACTATCTTATATATTGGTTAATAGGTATGGCAGGCTTTATATATGTCATATATAGATTTTTCTATGTAGATAAAAAGAGAGTGATCGTAGGCTTGAATTTTGACGATGGTTTAACAGTCAAATTAAAGTGGGGACCTATTATAGAAATTGACAGATTCATGCTTATATTGAACAAAAGAAAATTGAAGTATGTTTCACAAATCCCAGGTCTAAAGCCATATAAAAAATACGATTATGATTATATAGGCGTAAAACATAACGATACTATATACGTCATTCCTTATGCTGAAGGCTATAGAGAAGAATTAATTGGTTTATTAGAAACAGCGAATCAATTGAAGCCAACACCTAAGATTTATTAGGGGGATTTATTTGTCAAAAAATGATGAGTTTGAAAAGTATAGTTATCTGATTAACTATGAAGTTGTTTTTAGATTTTATATTAATATTTGGGCTATGCTATTTTTTTTAGCAGGTCTTTTCACCTTTACATATATGTTATTCAAATCAAGTAAAGGTTTAATAACAGTATTAGGTATCGATATTTCTGGTTACTATTTAGTTTATTGGTTAATGGCACTGTTAGGATTAATACCTCTATTCTACCGATTTTTTTATGTAGATAAGAAAAGAGTAGTGGTAGGTTTAAACTTTGACGATGGTTTAAATATCAAATTAAAGTGGGGACCTATTGTAGAAATTGAAAAATTCACGCTTATATTGAATAAACGGAAGTTAAAGTATGTCTCACAAATCCCTGGCTTTAAACCTCGTAAAAAATACGATTATGATTATATAGGTGTAAAACATAACGATACTATATACGTCATTCCTTATGCTGAAGGCTATAGAGAAGAATTAATTGGTTTATTAGAAACAGCGAATCATCTGAAGCCTACACCTAAGATTTATTAATTCAGGTAGTCAAGAGCGTTAATTTTACTCAAAACGTTCTGCAAGCCCTTTATATTCACTAACGCCAGTCTACGTGTCGCTGCATTGACTTGAACCTGCATTTTATACAAAACTCGAAAATTTTCTGGATGTCGTTGCCTTAACGTAAGCCTACGCTCTGTATTATTCAAGGACTTGTATGGCTTAGGATTTACAGAATTTATAAGCTATGGACTTATAGATGGTAATTATAAATTAACTATGGGTGTAGTTAGTTAAAATTAAGTTTATATATGATATGTAGCTAGTATTTTAGTAGTTAATTAGAGTACCTTGTTAGACTAATCACTGAATTTAGATACCTAAATCTAATATGAAGTCTTAAAAACCTTGAATTTTCTACCTTAACTTTAATATCCTACCCAATATTCGAAAACAACAATATCCCGCCCAATAATGCCAATATAATCCCAATCACACGATTGATGGTCACCTGACGGCTTAGCATCTTGGCTCTTAAATGCTGTTGTGAAAACAGCAGTGCAACCAAAGCAAACCAAATAAAATGCATCAATGACATAAAGGCACCATAACCAATTAATACAAGGGTGGGTGTGGTGACGCTCACAATTTGAGTATAAGTGCTAATCACAAACAAGGTCGTCTTAGGATTAAGTGCATTGGTAAAGAACCCATTGCGTAAAGCTTGCCACGGCTTGATAGGTAGTGAGTTGGCTGTCTCAACAACCGGTAACTGAACAAAGGTCTTATAGCCGATATAGATTAAATATAACGCGCCTAGATATTTAATAATGAGCAAAAAATTGGGCGCAACCTTCATGATCACAGTCACTGCGACCAAGGTATAGGTGACGTGTACCAATACACCAAGAGCAATACCGATAGACGTTAATACGCCAACGGAGCGACCGTATAGGTAGCTGTTTTTGGTGACGATAGCAAAGTCAGCGCCTGGGCTGATGACCGCCAAAATTGTAATAATAATGACAGCATAAAATTCGGTCATAAGGATCACCTGTTTTACTTTTTAGAATAGATGATGGATTAATTCGTTGTATCTTGGCACGGCTGTCTATAAACTAAAATGGATTAATTGGCATGATTATTTATGAGATTATGGAATGATAGAGAAGTGTTCACTAAATGGTTTAAAGTTCTTCTATTTCGTCGCCACTTATGAGAGCGTTACGGTCGCTTCTCAAAAGCTGTTTGTGACTCAAGGCGCCGTTAGCAAACAGGTGAAGAACCTCGAAGAGAGCTTGGGCGTCGCACTATTTGACAGAGTGAACAAATCATTTCGATTAACTAAGGAGGGGCAACAGCTGTTTTCATGTTGCCAGCAGATTTTCCCTCGTTTGGATGCGTGTTTGATGGAAATAAGCCATCAAAACCCTGACAATAATCAGAAAAAACAGTTGGTACTGTCGTGTGAACCTACCTTATCTATGAAGTGGCTAATTCCTCGATTGAGCAAATTTGGTCAATTAGATTTAGGCTTTGAGATTGTATTACTGACGGGTGGCGGTGCGGTTGATTTTAAAGAAAAGTCGATTGATTTGGCGATACGCCGAAACGACTTTGAATGGGGTGATGATATTTATCAAGAAAAGGTAATTGATGAATATATCGTGGCGGTGCGTAACTCTAGACTTGAGGATAACCAAACCATTTTGCTGTCTGCATCGAGGCCAAATCTATGGCAACATATGACAAAGGCTCAATTGTTAGACAAGAGACTATTGGCTTACAAACATCTGCTACTTGAGCACTTTTATCTGTGTATTGAGGGCAGTTTGGCAGGCTTGGGTACGGCTATTGTATCTATTTATATGATAGAAAAAGAGCTGTCTAATCAGTTCTTAGAATGGGTGCAACCCCCTGTTGCGGACGGCTCTGCTTATTATCTATTATCAGACTCACCTTTTTATGAAGATAAAAGAAAAGTGCTGTTTATGAACTGGTTAAAACAAGAGATGCGTAAAAGCGAACAGCAGTTTATGACAAAGGCGCCCAGCTCAATCTAAACCTATCTTAACGGATAGGCTATCACTCTAAAATCTAATAATAATCTTCAAACAAGGCCAATCCCATGAGCATCCGCCATATGACCGTCGACGATTATGAGGCTGTATACCAGTTATGGATAAACACGCCCAATATGGGTTTAAATGATGTTGATGATTCAAAAGAAGGTATAGCAAGGATGCTTAAGCGCAATCCGACCTTAAGCTTTGTGGCAGAAGTTGAGCATGAAAAGGGTAAACAAATCGTCGGTGTGATTATCGCAGGAGAAGATGGGCGACGCGGCTATATTTATCATACTGCGGTGAATGTCGATTATCGCAATCAAGGTATCGGTGAGGCATTAGTCAATCATGTGATGAATGCAATGAAAGCATTGTCCATTAGCAAAGTTGGGTTGTTTATTTTTCAGCGTAATGAGATTGGCAACGCATTTTGGGAGCGATTGGGCTTTGGTGTGCGTGATGACTTATACTATCGTAATAAGGCAGTCATTGAGCTTGAACGAATTGATACATAAGACAGCCAATTAAATCAGGCACTTAAAACAACCACTTTGAAATTTTGATATTCAAATAAAAGAACCTAAATCACCTTAGACGAGAACCACACCATGCAATACAACTTTGATGACATTATCGATAGACGCAATACCGGCTCAATTAAATGGCATTATGAAGATGACACCATTCCATTGTGGGTAGCGGATATGGATTTTAAGGCAGCGCAGCCTATTTTGGATAGCATTAGCCAGGTTGTTAAGCATGGCGTGTTGGGTTATACCAAGCAGACTGACGCGCTGTATGACGCCATTATTAATTGGCACAAGAGTCGTTATGGTCTGACGCTAAGCAAAGAAGATATCCTGTTTTCACCGGGCGTGATACCCAGTATGTCACTGATGCTGAACTTGTTCACCGAAGTAGGTGATGCGGTATTAATCAATGATCCTATATATGCGCCGTTTGTCATTAAGACCAAACTCAATGGCTGTAAGGTCATCAACTCGGCATTAAAAGAAGTGAATGGGCGTTACGAGTTTGATTTAGCGGATATCGAAGCCAAAATTAAAAAGCACAAAGTAAAGGTGTTTTTGCTGTGTAATCCGCACAATCCAGGCGGGCGCGTGTGGACCAAAGATGAGTTAAAATCGATTCTTGAGCTGTGTAAAAAGTATCAAGTGGCGATTGTCAGTGATGAGATTCACCAAGATTTGACGTTAAGCGGACATCAGTTTACGCCACTTTTGAGCTTAGCGGATGACTATCAGCATATGGTGGTGAGCCTAACCTCGATGACCAAGACCTTTAATGTGGCCGGTATCAAAGGCTCGATGATCTTTGTCAAAGACAAGGCGCTACATATTCAAATTCAGAAGCAACAAAAGCTCAATGATGAATATGAGCTTAATTTATTTGCTTATGCAGCCATGCAAAGTGCCTATGAGCAGGGCGGTGAATGGCTTGAGCAAGCGCTGGCGTATATCGAGAAAAATATCGATTTCACCATTGATTATCTCGCCACTCATTTGCCTGATATTAAAGTAATGCGTCCAGAAGCGTCATATCTGATTTGGCTTGATTGCTCAGCGTATGGCGATGATGATAAAGCCTTGTATGACCAGTTAAGAGAGTCCAAAGTAGAGCTCAACTCAGGCATTCAATATGGACAAGAAGGGCATTTAAAACTACGTATCAATGCGGCGTGTCCACAGTCGATATTACAGGAAGGGCTGGCTCGAATGAAGCAAGCGCTAGTGGGTCATTAATTTAGATAGCAATTAAATAGCTACTTAATCGACTGCGACTTAATTGAAAACGCAAAAGGGCTGGATTAAATGATTAATTCAGCCCTTTTGCATTCAAACGATAGGTATTTATTAAAAGCGCTTAATTAGGGCGTGTCCTCAATTCGTACGATTACACTTAAATGGGCTAAAAATAGCTAAATCTTGCCATACTGCCTCAAATAATGGGTAAATATCTCGATATTTACAGCATTATTTTCCTTGTCTGACTGCGATTTATCTTATTTTTATTATCATTTTCAAAAAAGAGGACACGCCCTAGATTATTTATCCAAATTTTGCTTATTAAGGGTGTCAAGCCTTTCTTCTTCAGCAATCTTGGCATCTTCATCTTCAATCATATTTCCCCACTCTTCTTGCTGAGCCAGAACTGAGCCTTCAGGCGCTTCAGAAGTAACGCCCTCTTCCCAAGGTGCGCTGTCAGCAAGCTCTTCAATATGAATGGTCTTGAGGTTGTAATCTGGCTGATAATGAAGATCATAACGTGCGGCTTTAATCAGTGACAGCATCATCATCGACAAGATAATAATCAGCGGTGCACCGGCGACAATGGACGCCGTTTGTAGCGTTTGTAGGTCGCCTAAGAACATTAAAATTGCAGGCAATAGACACAAGGTAAATGCCCAGAACAAACGGTTCCAGCGGTGTGGTTCGTCATCGACTTCTTTTTGTACCACTGACGCTAAGATATACGAGATAGAGTCAAAGGTCGTGGCCGTAAAGATAACCGCTAAGAAGGTAAAGACGGCAACAACGAGATAAGACAGCGGTAAGCTGTTTAAGATAGCAAAAATGGCTGCTGTCGCTGATTCATTGTTTAAGATACCAATCACATCAACGATACCTGACATCTGTAAATACAGACCATAGTTACCTAGGATAATCATAAACATGGCACAGCCCATAGAGCCGTAGAACATTGAGCCGACGACCATATTTTGGATGGTACGACCACGCGAAATCTTAGCAATAAACAGACCAATGGTTGGTGCAAATACTAACCACCATGCCCAGTAAAACACGGTCCAATCTTGCGGGAAAGTGGTGTGCTCAAAGCCAAGGCTACCAAAGTCTTTAAACGGTTCGATATAGGTCATCATGCGCGGCATTTCGGTAATCGAGCGGCCGATTGCTTCAAGACCTGTGTTTAAGATAAAGACCGTTGGGCCGGCAATTAGAATAAACAATAATAGGGCGATAGCAAGGTAGAAGTTGATATTCGATAACTTTTGAATACCCCCTTTTAAGCCTTGATAAGCACTATAAGCGAAAATCAGGGTGGTGATAAATAACACAGCCAACTGCATGGTGATATTACGCGGTAAGCCAAATAGGTTGTACAAACCTTCGTTAATCAGTGGCGAGGCCAGACCTAAAGTGGTTGCACCGCCGCCGACCATACCGAATACAAACAGAACGTCGAGCATTTTTGCCCAGTTACTGTTGGCTAATTTTTCGCCCAATAACGGCATTAAAGTCTGGCTAACTTTAAGCACTGGCGTTTGACGCACATAGTAGAAGTAGGCAATTGGTACCGCAGGTACGAGATAAATCGCCCAAGCTACCGGACCCCAGTGGAAGATACCGTAAGTGGTCGCCCAACGGATAGCATCAGGTGTACCCGCATCAAGATTAAACGGAGGGCCTTGGTAATAATAGGCCCACTCAATCAAGCCCCAATACAAGATACTGGCGCCAATACCACCACAAAACAGCATGGCAGCCCAAGAGGCATCACCGAACTCTGGCGAGTCCTCTGGACGGCCCAGTTTGATTTTTCCGATATCAGAGAAAATGATGTAAATCACAAACATCATCGCCAATACGCCAAAGGCAAGATAGGCAAAACCGAAGTTGATGGTCACAAAGTTACGTGCTATGCCAACCCATTCTTTACCCTGTTCTGGATAAAAAATAAGCGGGATACAGATGGCAAACAGAATCGCCAGTACCATACCGAAGGTGAATTTATCGATACGGGTATCGGGGACGTGACCGGGTCTGCGCTGTGATATCTCCATATCAGCCTTAAAAGTGCCGAGACGAGGCGGTTTGCGATGCGCATTGGTGGTTTTGATAAAGTCTGGCAGGTATTCCTTCGTTTCCTTGGTATACCTAACCGAATTCTGCACGGGTCGTTGACCCTTCTTTTTATCATCAGGGGTAGTCACTAATATCTCCTATAATTGAACAAATAATATTTTCCAGCGATAGCTAATCGCAGCAAGTCAGTGGATAACCGCTTGTCTGCTTGTTTTTAGAGAATAAAGTTAAACTCAGTTTAACAGTCAATGTGGATTTAGCAATTGATTTAATAATATGATGCGCTATGTGCTCTGGCGAATAACCAGCCATATTGCCAGTTATTATCCAGAGATGGGTCAATGAGACTAATAAGACAGTATGACTGTTTCGATAACTGGCAAAGAAGGCCAGAGGGGGATAAGAGTATGTTACTCGTTTTGGTTTTAATCTAATAAATCAGTATGGCTGCTGCTTTATTTTGACCATCTGCCGCGCATAATCATCAAAAATGAGAATAAAATCGTAGTGACAATACTCAATATAAAAATATAAGGCAAATCTTGGCCCAATGACAAAATCATATTTAATAAATAATTAATAATAAAGACGACAACAAAGAATATTAAAATAGCTTTTATTTTCATAACCACGGTCCTATAAGCATGTAGGTGTTATTTATTATTGGCTGCAGCAGGGCATAAGCGCTGTGCAATATGTCCTAAAATAGACATTAATCTCTATAAATTAGCATTTTGCTAGTGAAGTTGCTGAGACAATCACCATAATAACCTAGAATCTTGTTAAAATAGACACCAAATTATTTTTGCTGATAACAAGAGATAATTAGGGCGTATGATGCCCTAGCGACTCAAGACATCACCCACCCAAAAATCGGATGACATTATGACCACAGCCACACCCGCTATCAAACAAGACCGTATTTTAATTATCGATTTTGGCTCGCAGTACAGCCAGCTTATCGCCCGTCGTGTGCGTGAGTCTGGGGTGTTTTGTGAGATGTATCCTTATGACATCGATGCCGACCGTATCAAAGAATTTGGTGCTAAAGGCGTTATCTTATCGGGCGGCCCAGAAAGCGTGCACGATGCCAATAGTCCAAGAATCAATCAGGCTCTATTTGATTTAGAAGTGCCTATGTTAGGTATTTGCTACGGTATGCAGGCCATGGCCGATCACTTTGGTGGCAAAGTTCAAGCCAGTGACGTACATGAATTTGGCGCAGCGACCATTGATGTGACTGGCACCAGTGCGCTACTTGAAGGCATTGCCGATGAAAAAGAGCGCCGCCTTGACGTTTGGATGAGTCATGGCGACAAAGTGGTTGAAGCCCCAAAAGGGTTCGATGTGATTGCCAGCACGCCAAGCTGCCCAATCGCAGTAATGGTTAATGAGGACAAAAAATACTACGGTCTACAGTTCCACCCCGAAGTGACCCATACCTTGCAAGGAGATGTGTTGCTATCACGCTTTGTGCATCAAGTGTGCGGCTGCGCTGGCGACTGGACACCAGACAACATCATCGATATGCGTGTTGAGCAGATCAAAGAACAGATTGGAGACAAGCAAGTTTTATTAGGCTTATCAGGCGGTGTGGACAGCTCAGTGGTTGCAGCATTATTACACAAAGCCATTGGCAAACAGCTTACCTGTGTGTTCGTCGATAACGGTCTATTACGTCTGCACGAAGGCGACCAAGTGATGCAAGTATTTGCTGAAAACATGGGCGTTAAAGTGGTACGTGTTGATGCCGAAGACCGTTTCTTGGACGCACTAGCAGGCGAGGCAGACCCTGAAGTCAAACGTAAAATTATTGGTAAAACTTTCATCGATGTCTTCTCTGATGCCGCGCGTGACATCAGTCAGGGCAGCGACGGTAAGCCCGTTGAATTCTTAGCACAAGGTACGATTTACCCAGATGTCATCGAATCTGCCAAGTCGCACCAAGGCAAAGCACACGTGATTAAGAGCCACCATAACGTGGGCGGTCTGCCAGAAGATTTACAGTTTGAATTGGTTGAGCCATTACGTGACTTGTTCAAAGATGAAGTACGCAAGTTGGGTAATGCCTTGGGCTTACCGCACAAGATGATTTATCGTCATCCGTTCCCAGGTCCAGGTTTAGGCGTGCGCATCTTGGGCGAAGTCAAAAAGGAATACGCCGATATCCTGCGTCAAGCCGATGCCATCTTTATGCAAGAGCTTGAGCGCTCTGGTTGGTATGAGAAGACCGCTCAAGCATTTGCGGTATTCACTCCAGTGAAATCTGTTGGCGTGGTCGGTGATGGTCGCCGCTATGCGTGGGTCATTGCGCTTAGAGCAGTTGAAACCATCGACTTTATGACAGCTCGTTTTGCGCATCTGCCGTATGAACTGATTGAGACCGTAAGTAACCGTATTATGAATGAAATTGCGGAAGTATCGCGTGTGACCTATGATGTGTCGAGTAAGCCGCCGGCGACGATTGAGTGGGAGTAGGTTAGTAAACCAAATATACGCCTATTACTGCGTCAGACTCGCTTAATGCACTTGATGTGCAATCTGCGCTTGTATTCCTTGTACTAGACGCCTATTTGATTTCCTATACAGTTTATATCAAAGCACCCACTTGGGTGCTTTTTTGATTTTAATAGACTTTTTCAAAATCACTATATATAGTCTAAAACCCGCTAGTATTTAAGCGTTTATAGTTATCGCAACCCTTTTGACTGCTGTTATCACATGCCTTGCCAAACCATTCTTTAGCCATACTATAACTTTGTCGTAGGCCTAGACCATTTTCATACATCACACCTAGATTATTTTGAGCAGCCGCATTACCTTGGTTAGCGGCTTTGCTATACCACGCAACGGCCTTGGTATAATCTTGTCTGAACCCTAGGCCTTTTCTATACATTTGGCCAAGGTTAACATAACAATACCTATCGTAGCGAAATAAACGCACACTTTTAAAGCTTACTCAGTGTCAAAATTATTCCGACATCAGCCATCGTTCACCATCCCATATAGCGTCACTATCATCAAGGTGGACATGCCATGTGGCATCCTTAATCACATGACGTATTTCAGATAAGCAGGCAAGCCAGTGGTCAATGGAATACAATATTGCGTGAATATCATCAAGCAAAGATATTTTTACTGAACCGGATAAAATCTCGTGAGGCTCTTCCATATCGTATTCATACGGCTCGAAGGTTTCAGTATCGTCAGCATATTCAAATTCGTTATTATACTGATTGATGATGGCATCTATTTTAGACTGTTCATCTTCTGTTAACTTAGTATCACGTTCTGCTGTGTAATAAATAGAAACACCCATAACTTATTCCTTGTTATTTGAAGTAGTTTTAACTATGCACTATTTTCTTATACATAATCAAGATTTAATATTACAAGTTGCCGTCACTACTTTTATCCTCATCACTTTCGAACTTACCACCCTCAATCACTTCAAACTCGCTATCGACCATATCGGCTAACAACGGCTCACCTTGCTCGTTCATCCGAAACAGACCATATTCAGCAGACTCGTAGTCTTTTGCATGACCTTCTTGGAAGAAAAAAGCATTGGTCGCAAGTTTTACGTTGCCACTGCGAACTCGAAAGTGGATAGCCATCTCATCAGATGCAAGGCGAGACTTATCAAAGGTGCTCACTGATTCAAAGGGTACCAAGCGTTCAAAATGGGCGACGTTACTGTCATCCATTTTGACAATGGCAACACCATCACTGTTGCGCCAATAGGTTCGGACTCTCTTTTCATTATCATCACGATTCTTTCGTATTTCTTTTAACGCCTCAGTAATGTCATCGGCAAGCGCAAAATGAAGTGCCATATAATCGCCTTGCATCAGCCCTCTAGGGTCAACCGGAGCCATCTCTAGCAATATAGGAGTGCCTGTTGTTAGATGCGTTTCGTATTTTTTAATCGTAACGTTCATGATTACTAAAATGGCTATCAAGGTTAGCAGAGCGATACCAACTTTAATTATTGGAGACAGTTGTTGTTTAGCTAGGCGATAGACGGTGTTTAATAAGCTCGTATTCATTATCCCTGCTCCTTATCGTTGCTCGGAGTGTGAGTGGTTAGTTGGTCATTTGCTTGGCTAGATTGTTGACTGCTTTCTTGACTGGCATCTTGAATGATTGAAGGCGTTAAACCCGTATGTTTAGCAAAATATTTACTAACCAATAGCCAACGTATCAGCAGCACCGCGATACCAACGCTTAGCATTGATAAAGACTTGACCAGCAGTGTGGTATCCAGCTGGTAGTAATACCAAAAGACGTAGCCCACTAAGGCAACTAGTGCCAATGCCATGATTCGTTTTTGCTGATTTGCCATAGCAATCACAATCACCAGGCACGTTGACAGTAGTCCTGAAACATAGACCGACAATATGCCTAATACAACGACTGCACTGGCAATAATGATGCCCGTTCTAGAATTTAAACCACTGTGATAACGGCGCAACAAAATATGGGTGGCATACAGGCTGACAGCTATAAGCAGCCCTTGGGCTAGAGGGTAGTGGTAATAAAACCCATTGGCTGTGTTGACAATATCAGGGCTGTATTCAGCAGAAATAAACAGCACTGAAATGACGAGCAATAACAGCATACTGGCGTAACCCAAAGGCTTTAATAATGCCAATGCTCGGCTACGTTTGGCGGGAGAAACAAACTGCAAAAATTCAGTAGATTGTAAGCTAAAGACACACAAAACGAGTGCTAAAAGGGCTGCGGAAGTTTCTGGGGCATTATAGTAGGCAAGTAGCCATATGACACACCCCAGTGCGTTTACCGAGTTATAGAGACGGTGTAAAAAGTCGCGAACGATGACATACAGCAGGAGCTGTAAGCTTAAAAACGTAACCGCTCTTAAAGGCTCGGTGTCCAAGGCATTAAAAATGGCGTAGCCCAAAAACAATTGACCCGCTATGCTAAAAGAGTAAGCGATGCTTTGTACAAACGTTTTGCTTGACTGATTGCTTGACTGATGGTGGGGCTGAGTAGGGTCTTGGTTTGGAGTGTGGCGTTCTAGTTGATTGTGATACTGAGGGTTTTGTTTGAATGTAATGATAGCAATAGCCAACAACACAAAGCCAATAATGGCTTGGGCGATAGGGCTATCTAGAAGATCATTAAATAATAAAACGATTACTCCAATGATTAAACCGCCTGATATCAGACCGCTAAGCCCTAAAAATAGATGCAGATACCAGGGAGTCGCATCATCGTTGTCTATCTCTGTATAAGTCGTGGGAGCAGTAGCCACTGCATCAGAAGGCGGTTGTGAATGGTAATTTTCTAATGATTTATTTTTTATTTTAATTACTGACCGAAGCCAAGTTACCGCTGTGGCGCTAATACCAGTCAATAATATGGCTAATAACATAATTCCAAAAGCATCGAAGTCTCTCAAAAGTAGGTCTGACGCCCACACCATGACCACACTAACGATTGAACCACATAAGTAGGTGAGCATTAAGATGTCAATGTGCTTAACCCTAAAGCGCCAATACATATATCTGACAAAGCCTGCCCAAAGTAATAGGGTCACGATGTTTGAGACAATATCACCGTAGTCTAAGACAATAAACATGCCCAAACGAGTGGCATAAAAAGTAGCAACGGCGCCAACAACATACGTGCTCCAATGATACTCTGTATTGAGTAGACGATTATGAAGTCGCATGTCTTGCTCAATATCTTTATGTTCAGGAACAGATTGATTGAGCGCTGGTTGCTCGGCTTTATGATCGGCATTGTGCGATGCACTGTGTTCAGCATTTATTGAGTCAGCTTGAGCTCGATTGGGCATAAATGCGAGCCATAAAGCAAGCGCTGCCATGTTTAAAAATGCAGACATTATGAGCCAAACCGTCTCTATATCAAGACCTACAAAACCATGCGTGGCAAACCAAAATCCAGCGGTATTAGCTGATAACATTAAAACCAAGTTGAGAAGACCGAGCCAAAGTAGCCAAAGCGAGGGCATACGGGCAATAAGTACCCAAGGGGTGATAAACAGTGCCCAATTAAAAAATAGTTGCCAAGTGTCAGCCCCTGTTTGATAAACCTGTCCAAATAAAGCCAATAAACTGCCAGTAGCAACACTGGCTATAAATAGCAACAGTTGTTGCGCAAACTTGTAACGGCGCTTGTAAGCAAGGAAACTATAGCCTACGATACTGGCAATTAATGCCACTTCAACCAAAGCAAACTTACCCATTTTGCCCATATCAGACCAGTTGTAGGCAATAAAAAACACCAAGGCCAATATCACGGCGATAGCGCCAATAATGAGCAGTGATTTATCAAAAAATGCTAACCAAGTTTGACGGCTAGGCTGCGGAGTAGACTGGGAGCCGGCAGAGGAGGTAGAAGGGTGAGTAGAAGTTACTCTCGAGGGCATAGTAGGCACATCCTATCGTATTAGTTGTTATTATTTCTAATTTAATTTAAGTTGCATAATAGCATTTATTAGGATGAGTCATGGTGACTATGCAACGCCTAGCGATATGAGTGTGAGCAGTTTCTTGTCTTGCATTGAAACCCAAAAAGCACCCAAGTGGGTGCTTTTTTAATTCTTATGCCGAGGGGGTTAAAAAGAGTTGGAAATGAAGTAAGTTAAAAACAGTAGT
The DNA here is from genome assembly GCF_057396245.1 of Psychrobacter sp. CX16. Lineage (NCBI taxonomy): Bacteria > Pseudomonadati > Pseudomonadota > Gammaproteobacteria > Moraxellales > Moraxellaceae > Psychrobacter > Psychrobacter sp. CX16. The sequence goes on along the minus strand of NZ_JBXYJF010000001.1, from coordinate 140,335 downwards.
GCCGATAAAGCAAAGTTAGCGAGGGCACTTGTTCGCAAGGGTTTAAATCTTGGGTTCTGTGTATCAAACGATATTTGATACAACCGAATCAGATATATAAAGCCTGTAAGTAGGACGATAAAGAAAGGATATAAAGTGACGGTAGAAGTGAACTCACTACCACTAAAGTCCGCTATCATAATAAATAGCAGCTGAAAACTACAATAGAGTATCACTATGATGATGATAAACTTTAACCAAAATATCGCTTTACTCTGTCTGTAATCGGCTCGAATTCTATCCAATAAATCCATGTTGTAAACGTCCTTATTAGTCTCTTGAACCCGTTACTCAGTACTTTGCCTGCTTTGTCAGACGGCACCTGTTTAGAGTTTTAATAATACTTTGCCGTTTTTACCATTTTGCAGCTCATCCGACACCGCTTCTTTAACATCCTCTAAGTCATAAATAGCTTCGACAGGAAGAATGAGCTGGTTGCTCTCGGCACGCTCAACCAGCTCGTTTATTAAACGTCGTTTATTTTCAAGATTCATTTCACGACTGGTTTTACTGCCCCAAAACCCTTTAATAACCGCTTGTTTAAAGATAAATGGACCTGGGTCTATCATCATGGGCTCACCTGCCATAACCCCAAATGAGACTAACGTGCCGCCATGACCCAATACGGATAACAATTCATTACTGGCACTACCCCCTAAAGAGTCGGCTGCAGCACTAATTTGTGACTCGCCTACGATGTTGCGTACTTGATCCTTCCAGTTAGGATTTGAGGTATCAATCGCATGCTTAATCCCTAGTTCATTAAGCTCTCGCGCAGCTTCAGCACGGCGCACCAAGCTAATGGTATGGATACCACGGGCCGCCGCCAGCATCGCAAAGGATTTACCCACAGCACCGTTGGCCGCATTTAAAATAGCCCACTGACCCGGTTGTAACTGCATAAACTCAAGTAGCATCAAGGCACTTAGTGGCATAGCGATCAGCTGAGCGGCTATTTCATCTTCAAGCTTCTCCGGAATAGCAAACACCATCTTAGCTGGGGCGGTAAAGTACTCAGCCCATGTTCCATGAACACTGGCGGCAGCAACTCGGTCTCCGACGGCAAATCCTTCTACATTTTCACCAACCGCATCAACCACACCTAATGCTTCACTACCTGCAATGGCCGGTAAGGTAGGCTTATCGCCATATTGACCTTTGATAGTGGCTAAATCATGATTATGAATAGTAGCCAATATGGTTTTGACGCGTATCTCATCTGGGCCAGGTTCTGGCATCGGTGTATCGATGACTGTTAAAACCTTGGAGGGTTTGCCAAAAGTATGATAAGACGCACTACGCATGATACGTTCCTTATTTCGCATGAATGGGATTTAGCATGAACGGGTTTATCACAAATAGGTGGCTATGGCTATTTATACCAAAGCGTTTGTTTGGTTTTTAAACCACACTACTAATCCTAACAGAGCATCATTCTCGTTATCAGTATAACTTTAGCTAATTTTTATTTATCTGACCATGACTATAATGCCTGTACTGAAGGTTAAAAGCTTTGTCTATAACATAAAACTATTAAAATTTATTGACAACGTTATATATTTTTTTTATTAATATGCCTACAATAGATAGTCACTATTATTTTAACCACCTGTAATAAATAGTAAACTCGATATCAAATTTAATACTCAATGTAACGACTGTGTTCGTTTACTTGTGTTTACTTGATTGGATTTGCTGTAACGCTGAAATCGTTAATTGATTACGATAGTTCCTGAGAACTATTTTCTAGCCATAGCCAAAAGGATGTCATCATGCACAAACCAACCTCACTATTTAACGCCGTTTTTGTTCCCACCACTCTAGCGCTAGCATTGGCACTGGTTGGTTGTGGTGATAAGTCAGCTAGTACCAGTGGCTCAGCTAATATTGACCCCAATGTGATGGCTGACAAACAAGAGATGGTCATTAATAACGGCGCTGAACCAGAGTCGTTGGATCCGCACAAAGTATCAGGGGTGCCCGAAGCCAATATTCTGCGTCAGATGTTGGTAGGGTTGACCACGACAGATGCTGAGGGTAAAACCATTCCGGGTATGGCGGAGAGATGGGATAGCCCTGATAATAAAGTTTGGACCTTTAAAATTCGTGATGCTAAGTGGTCAAATGGCGATCCAGTAACGGCCGAAGACTTTGTTTACAGTATGCGCCGAGTGCTAGATCCCAATACCGCCTCACCTTATGCCAGCTACTTAGCAGATGCCAAGGTAGTGGGGGCACAAGATATTATTGATGGTAACGCCAAGCCAGATACTTTGGGTGTGAAAGCGATAGATGATAAAACGCTACAGATCACGTTATCAGAGCCTGTGCCTTATTTCCCAGATACCCTTATTCACACCTCTGTTAAGCCCGTCAATCCTAAAGCAGTGCAACAATTTGGTGATAAGTGGACTGACCCTGCCAATATTGTGGTCAATGGGCCTTATAAAATCAGTGAATGGCAGGTAAATGACAAAATCGTATTAACGCGCAACGACAGCTACTATGACAATGCCAATACGACCCTAGATAAAATTACCTTATTAGCCATTCCGTCAAGTACCACGGATGTGGCACGCTATCAGTCAGGTGAGATCGATGTCACTTATAACGAAATCCCGCCTGAGCAGTTCGCCTCATTAAAAGAGCAGTTGGGCGATCAGCTACAAGTGTCACCCATGCTATGTACGTACTATTATGAGTTTAATACCGTCAAACCACCGTTTGATGATGTTCGTGTCCGTCGTGCGCTAGCCTTGGCGCTAGACCGTGACACCATTACCGATAAAGTTATTGGTCAAGGTCAAACACCCGCCTATCAGTTTACGCCAGTATCGACTAATGCGATGGAAAATAATAAACCAGAATGGCAAAGCTGGAGTCAGGAAAAGCGGGTTGAGGAAGCCAAAAAACTGCTTAATGAAGCCGGCTATAACCAAAACAATCCTCTAAAGTTTGAGCTACTGTATAACACCAATGACAACCATAAAAAGATTGCCGTTGCTGCCAGCTCGCTGTGGAAGCAGTCGCTAGACTTTGTCGATGTCAACTTGGTTAATAAAGAATGGAAAACCTATTTGGACACTCGCCGCAATGGCAACTATGATATATCGCGCGCGGGCTGGTGTGGCGACTATAATGAGCCTTCCACTTTCCTAAATATTGTCAAATCTGGCAACAGTAATAACCATGGTAAATACTCAAGCCCTAGGTTTGATAGCATCATGACCCAAACCTTAAAAGCAGGCGTCAGTCCTGAGCAGCGTGCTCAACTGTACAAGCAAGCTGAAGAACAGCTTGATGCAGATATGCCATTGCTCAATATTTACCATTATGTAAGCCCACGTCTTATCAAGCCATACGTTATCGGCTTCCCAACTAAGGACGCTTTAGATAACTGGCAAGGTAAAGATCTAAAAATTGCCAAACATTAGATAGTGCTTGGCAAGAGGGGCGTGATAGGCGTGTAAAGCAAGGCAGGGTCAGATGAATCGTACAATGCTAATCAATCTGATCCGTCCTGCTTTATACTTGACCTATTTCTATTTGACTGGCCTTTTGTTAATTAAAAAGTAGAGACATAAAGAGTCTCGTTTGGCTCATTGCAAAGAACGTCCAATTTTATCGCTTATAAGGATATGGGCATGCTAAAACCCTTAACGACGACGTTTAATAAATTGCCGTTAGCAGCAGCACTGACTGCAGCGCTTATGCTGGCAGGATGTGGTGATAAGTCTGCTGGTAATGCCAATGATTCGGCCAATATTGACCCCAGTGTGTTGGCTGAAAAACAAGAGATTGTGATTAATAATGGCACTGAGCCTGAATCACTTGATCCACATAAAATCTCAGGGCTTCCTGAGGCCAATATCATTCGCCAACAGCTGGTTGGGCTAGTGACAACCGATGCCGAGGGTAAAACCATTCCGGCGATGGCGGAGAGTTGGGATAGTCCGGATAATAAGGTTTGGACTTTTAAAATACGTGATGCCAAATGGTCCAATGGCGACCCTGTCACTGCCGAAGACTTTGTCTATAGTCTGCGCCGTGTGGTTGATCCCAATACAGCCTCACCTTATGGCAGTTACTTAGCGGATGCCAAGGTAGTTGGGGCAGAGGCGATTATCAATGGTGAGCAGTCTCCTGAGATGCTTGGGGTAAGCGCAATTGACGACAAAACCCTTGAGGTCCGCTTAACCGAGCCAGTCCCTTATTTTGTCGATATGCTGATTCATACCTCAACCTCGCCAGTACATCCGGCGACGGTTGAGAAGTTCGGCTCAAAATGGACAGACCCTGCCAATATCGTGGTTAATGGACCTTATAAAATCAGCGAATGGCAAGTGAATGACAAAATCGTATTGCAGCGTAATCCGTCGTATTACGATGATGCCAACACCACCATCAATACCGTTACTATATTGCCTATCGAGTCAGAGACTACCAATGTTGCCCGTTATAAAGCCGGTGAGATTGATATCGGTGGTGGTATGCCGACCGAGCAATTTGACTCTCTAAAGGCGGAGCTAGGTGATCAAATCCAAGTGTCTCCTAGCCTATGTAGTTTTTATTATCAATATAATAACAATAAGCCGCCGTTTGATGACGTGCGTGTGCGCCGTGCACTCGCGCTTGCGCTAGATCGTGACACCATTACTGAAAAGGTGATGGGACAGGGCCAAATGCCAGCATATCAATACACGCCGACCTCTATTCAAGGCATGACGCCTTTTACACCAGAGTGGCAAGGTTGGAGTAAAGAGAAGCGCATTGCCGAGGCCAAGAAGCTGCTGAATGATGCAGGGTATAGTGAATCAAAACCACTTGAGTTTGAGCTGCTATACAACACCAACGAGGGCAATAAAAAACTGGCTGTGGCGACCAGCTCACTACTCAAAGAGGCGGTCGGCTTTGTGGATGTCAATCTGATTAACAAAGAGTGGAAAACCTTTTTGGACACTTTCCGCAATGGTAATTATCAGCTGGCACGTTACACTTGGTGTGGCGATTATAATGAGCCATCGACTTTCTTGAACATTGCTAAGACCGGCAATAGTAATAATTGGGGCGGTTATTCGAGTCCCAAGTTCGATAGCATCATGGAGCAAACGCTTAAAGAAGGCGTAACCCCTCAGCAGCGTGGGGAATTATATCGTCAAGCCGAAGCTCAGCTCGATGAGGATATGCCGCAGCTTAACGTGTTCCATATTGTGAAGCTAAGTATGGTTAAGCCTTACGTGATTGACTTCCCTATTCAAGACCCGTTAAGCAATTGGCAGATTAAAGATGTTTCTATCGCCAAGCACTAGGTCTTCATCTAAATAGGTGGTTTGGTTAGCCATAAGTGGCTAGATTGGTTTACATAAAAGGACAGAGCGGTGAATGTCACCGCTTTATTGGGTATTAATATAAGCGATGACATTATGAGTAAATTTGCGCGTACACTCTGGATGGGCCGATTGCCATTAGCGGTAGCGACTGCGTTGTGCATTGGCCTTGTGGGCTGTGATAACAATGCCAATACTGAACAAGCCAATGATAATACCGAGTCTATCGATAAGGCACTATTGGCAGATGCGCAAGATATCGTGATTAATAATACCGCCGAACCGGAATCTATCGATCCGCACAAAGTCTCCGCTGTGCCCGAAGGTAATATCATTCGTCAACTGTTCACTGGTCTGGTAGATACCGACCGTGATGGCAAAACCGTGCCGGGCATGGCGGAGAGTTGGGAGAGTGATGACAATAAGGTTTGGACCTTTAAGCTACGTGATGCCAAGTGGTCAAATGGCGATCCAGTAACCGCAGAAGACTTTGTGTATAGCTGGCAACGTCTGATTAATCCTGAGACAGCAGCGCCTTATGCCAGTTATTTGGTTGATGCTAAAGTAGCCGGTGCCGAAGCGATTATGGCTGGTGATGCGGCTGTGGAGACATTGGGTATTAAAGCGCTTGATGATAAGACGCTGCAAATAACCTTGACCGAAGCGGTGCCTTATTTCCCAGATATGCTGATTCACACCTCGACCAAGCCAGTACCACAAAAAGCCATCGACGAATTTGGTGATAAATGGACCACGCCTGAACACATCGTGGTCAATGGCCCGTACACCTTAAGGGAGTGGCTGGTGAATGACAAAATTGTGCTCGCGCGCAACTCAAGTTATTTTGATGATATCAATACCCATATCGAAAAAGTAACACTGCTGCCGTTGTCGTCTCCAACCACGGATGTCGCACGTTATCGTGCAGGCGAGGTAGATGTCAGCGCTGAGGTGCCGCCTGAGCAATTTGATATGCTCAAAGACGAGCTCGGTGATGAGCTGCGTGTGGCGCCAAGACTGTGCACTTATTATTACAAATACAATACGGTCAAACCGCCCTTTGATGATGCCAGCGTACGCCGTGCGCTAGCTTTGGCATTAGACCGTGATATTATCGCCACCAAAATCATGGGGCAGGGGCAACAGCCGGCATATCAATTGACGCCGCTAACCACCAATGGCATGAAGAATTTTGCACCGAAGTGGCAACAGTGGAGTAAAGAGCAGCGTATCGAGGAGGCCAAAAAGCTACTTGATGAGGCTGGTTACAATCCCACTCATCCGCTCAAATTTGAGCTGTTATATAACACCAGTGACAATCACAAAAAGATTGCAGTGGCGTTTAGCTCATTAATGAAACAAGCGCTAGGCGAGGACACAGTGAATGTCACCTTGGTCAATCAAGAGTGGAAAACTTATCTAGATACCCGACGTAATGGTAATTATGATATTGCCCGTTCAAGCTGGTGCGGTGATTATAATGAGCCGTCTTCTTTCCTAAATACGCTCAAAACAGACAACACCAACAACCACGGCAAATACTCAAGCCCAGCGTTTGATAAGATTATGAATCAAACCTTGGTTGATGGCGTTAGTGCTAAAGAGCGTGCGAATTTATATCAGCAAGCAGAGGCTCAGCTCGATGCCGATATGCCAAACCTAAACATGTTCCATTATGTGGGCGTACGTTTGGTTAAGCCGTATGTGGTTGGGTTCCCAGAAAATGATCCATTAGATGTGTGGCAGGCCAAAGACTTGGCGATTGCTAAGCATTAAAGACATTTGAACGGCAGCATTTATATAGAACAGGCAGTACTTATTGGCTTTATTGAATCGACTTTATTAGGGCGTGTGGAACATTCGACCATGGCACTGGCGGCGACTATTTTTTAGTCAATATGCAGTGAAATTTTTGACGCTTAGTCATTCTAAGTTAGACAATTTCGCAATATATTGGTAAAAAAGAGTCCCGCCCCTGAGAACGGATTAAGCAAAGCACTGCTTTGCCCGTTCGCAAGGCGAGAGCTGTGCTCGAGTGAGGCTGATGCTAAAATCGCCCCAGACGTTGTTGCAAACCTAGTCAAGGTCTAGACATTAACTACGGTTTACGCCTAGTCTGAAACAATTTTAGCTATCAGCAATGCTAATTTGCGAATGTTCCACACGCCCTAAATATCGATTTTACTTATTGACCGAATCTCATTAGATATGATCAAGGCAGGCATGTTGCTTTATCCATAGAGAGTAACTGTATTAGGCCACTTTGATCATAGCGTTACTGATAACAGAGGGTTTATGCTAAAGCTTATATTTCGGCGGCTATTAGAAGCCATCCCAACCATGTTTATCCTCATTACCGTGTCGTTTTTTATGATGCGGCTGGCCCCAGGCAGCCCGTTTAGTGGTGAGCGCAGTTTTTCACCTGCGGTCATGGCAAATATTGAAGCCAAATACCATTTGAACGATCCGATGTGGCTACAGTACGTCAATTATCTAAAGCAAATTGCGGTCGGCGACTTCGGTCCGTCTTTTAAATACAAAGATTACACCGTTAATGAGCTGCTGGCGCAAGCCGTGCCTGTTTCGGTTGAGCTGGGTTTATACGCCTTTATCTTAGCCGTGGTACTTGGGCTGATATTTGGTATTGTGGCGGCGCTCAAGCAGAACTCTTGGATTGACTATATCGTGATGGCATTTGCCAACATTGGTGTGGTGATTCCAAGCTTTGTGAAAGCCCCGTTATTGGTGCTAATCTTTGCCATTACCTTAAAGTGGCTACCAGGGGGTGGTTGGAACGATGGGGCAGTACAGAATTTAATCCTTCCAGTGACTGCGCTGGCCTTGGCTTATGTTGCCAGTATCGCTCGTATTATGCGTGGCTCGATGATTGAGGTGATGAACAGTCAATATATCCGTACTGCGCGCGCCAAAGGCTTGCCGATGAAGCGCATCGTGCTCAAGCACGCACTGCGTCCGGCGCTACTGCCTGTTATTTCTTATTTAGGCCCTGCGTTTGTGGGTATTATTACCGGCTCTATCGTCATTGAGACCATTTTTGGTCTGCCCGGTATCGGTCAGTTATTCGTCAATGGTGCGCTTAACCGCGACTATGGCATGGTGCTTAGCTTAACCATTTTGGTGGGCGTATTAACCATTGCCTTTAACGCCATTGTCGATATTTTATATGCCGTTATTGACCCACAAATTAAATATTAGGTAGTGGTTATTTAGAGCGTTTATGACTCAAAAATCATATGAATACATACCTAATAATTCATTATAGCCAGCGATAGTCGACGTGATTTAACAGGTATAAGTCAGATAATCTTACTGTTTAAATAACGTTGACGCTATTCAAAGACAAGTAACAAGGATGACTATGAGTGTAATCACTGATAAGCCCATTGATTCAGTAGCGCCTACCGCCCCGACTGTAAAGGGACGTAGCTTATGGCAAGATGCGTGGCGCCGTTTTTATAAAAACAAAGCCGCCATCGCCAGTTTGGTCATCTTATTTTTGGTGACGTTATTTGTAATTTTCTTACCAATGTTCGCGCCTTTTGGGTATGCCGAAACCGATTGGGGCTATATGCAGGGGGCACCGTCCTTTGATAATAAGCATTACTTCGGTACTGATTCGCTCGGGCGTGATTTGCTAGTACGTACTGCCATTGGTGGGCGTATCTCGCTGCTTGTTGGTATTGCCGGTGCAACGGTGGCGGTTATCTTCGGTACCGTTTACGGCGCGACTTCTGGCTATTTGGGCGGTAAAATTGATGCCGTTATGATGCGCTTTTTGGAGATTTTAAACGCCTTTCCCTTTATGTTCTTCGTGATTTTATTGGTGACCATTTTTGGTCGTAACTTGATGCTAATTTTCGTGGCCATTGGCTTGGTGTCATGGCTTGATGTGGCACGTATCGTGCGTGGTCAAACCTTAAGTTTGAAGAGTAAAGAATTTATTGAAGCGGCGCATGTCGGCGGTGTCTCTGGCTTTAATATTATTATGCGTCATATTGTGCCAAACGTACTGGGTGTGGTAGTGGTTTATGCCTCACTGTTGGTACCAAGTATGATCTTATTTGAGTCATTCTTAAGCTTCTTAGGCTTAGGGGTGCAAGAGCCCATGACCAGTTGGGGTGCCTTATTGCAAGAAGGCTCACAGACCATGCAGGTTGCACCGTGGCAGATATTAATTCCCTCGGTATTTTTGGTAGTAACCTTGTTCTGCTTTAACTTTATCGGTGATGGCTTACGTGATGCGTTTGACCCTAAAGACCGTTAACTAGGCTCTAGTATAGTAAGACGAATGCACTATAGCCCCTTGCTTAGACAATATTTAACCGTATAAACAAATTATCTGATAGCCAATACAGGTAACACCGTTATGACAGTATTAAAAGACAACCTAAAACCAGAAATTGAGGTCAGTAATGCAGCAGACCTACTGCAAGTAAAGGATCTATCGGTGCAATTTAGTACCGAAGACGGGTTGGTGACCGCTGTAAATGGCCTCAATTTTAATTTGCATCAGGGTGAAACTCTGGGTATCGTCGGTGAGTCAGGCTCGGGTAAATCGCAGACCGCATTCGCTATAATGGGGCTATTGGCTAAAAATGGTCATGCCAAAGGATCGGTATTATTTGAAGGAAGTGAGCTACTAGGATTGTCAGAAAAAGAGCTGAATAAGCTGCGTGCTGAACAAGTGTCTATGATCTTCCAAGATCCGATGACCTCTTTAAATCCCTATATGAAAATTGGCGATCAACTTGCTGAAGTGCTGATATTGCATAAAGGTATGAGCAAAAAAGACGCCTGGGAAGAGGCCATCAAGATGCTCGATGCGGTCAAGATTCCTGAAGCACGCAAGCGTATCGGTATGTATCCGCATGAGTTCTCTGGTGGTATGCGTCAACGGGTGATGATTGCGATGGCGCTGTTGTGCCGCCCTAAGCTATTGATTGCTGATGAGCCGACCACTGCCCTCGATGTGACGGTACAAGCGCAGATTATGACGCTGATGAATGAGCTTAAACGTGATTTTGGTACGACGATTATTATGATTACCCATGATTTGGGGGTGGTCGCTGGTATCTGTGATCGCGTATTGGTGATGTATGCCGGACGTACCATGGCCTATGGCGAAACCGAAGAGATATTTTATAACCCGACCCATCCGTATACCAAAGGGCTACTGCGTGCGATTCCGCGTCTAGACAATAACAGCGGTAAGCTTGAAACCATTCCGGGCAGTCCGCCAAACCTGCTTAATCTGCCAGCCGGTTGTCCATTCTACGACCGCTGCACTTATGCAATGGATATCTGCCGTGATGTGCCGCCGCCGCTTGAGTTTTTGCCCAATGAGCGTCAACGCGCTTGCTACTGGAAACCAGAGGATGTCGCCAATACCGAACCACAAGATGCGCAGGCACAAATTGCCACAGGGATGGAGGGATAATCGCCATGACAAAGACTAAAAACAATCGAATCGATGTGGTCAATGATGCGCCTTTATTGCAAGTAAGGGATGTGGTTACAAGCTTTGATATCAAACAAAAAGGCAACTATTTTTGGCAGAAGCCTGCAACCCTAAAGGCGGTCAATGGCGTGTCGTTTGACCTATATGCTGGCGAGACCTTGGGGGTGGTCGGTGAATCGGGCTGTGGTAAATCCACCTTGGCACGCACCATTATTGGACTGGTCAAAGCCCGTTCAGGCAGTATCAAATTTAATGGTCAAGAAATTATGGGCGCTTCTAAAAAGCAGATGCGCTTAACCCGTAAAGACATCCAGATGATTTTCCAAGATCCGCTCGCCTCATTAAATCCACGTATGACCGTGGGCGATATTATCGCTGAGCCGCTGCGTACTTATTATCCTAAAATGCCTAAGGCAGAAGTTGAAGAGCAAGTACGTGCCATGATGAAGAAGGTGGGTCTGCTCGCCAACCAAGTGAACCGTTATCCGCATGAGTTCTCTGGCGGTCAGTGTCAACGTATCGGTATTGCACGTGCGCTTATTCTAAAGCCGAAGCTGATTATTTGTGATGAGCCAGTATCAGCACTGGACGTCTCCATTCAGGCACAGGTGATTAACCTATTGCAAGACGTGCAAAAAGAGATGGGCTTGGCGCTGATATTTATTGCGCATGACTTGTCTGTGGTCAAGCACATATCTGACCGAGTGCTGGTGATGTATTTGGGCAATGCGGTGGAGCTAGGTGTCGATAAAGCGGTCTATAGTAATCCGACTCATCCTTATACCAAGGCGCTGATGTCAGCGGTACCGATTCCTGATCCAGAGATTGAACGTAATAAGACCATTGAGCTGCTAGAAGGGGATTTACCAAGCCCGATCAATCCCCCATCCGGGTGCGTGTTTCGCACGCGTTGCCCCATTGCTGATGATGGCTGTGCCCAAACCAAGCCAGTATTAGAGGGCACGGCTGAGCACCAAGTCGCTTGTCTCAAAAACAAAGTCGCTGGTCTGAATGAGGTGGCTTGATAGCGCTACTGACCAAAGGGCTGCCTAGTAAAACGTGTTTGATAAAAATAGATTGCTACTACATAGACTATGCAGTAATATTTAATCATTAATAATCATAGGGAATTGAAATGCAATTAAATCAACAACAGTCACAACATAAATCATCACGGTTTGTTAAATCTAACGCCAAGATACTGCTATTAGGTAGTTTGGCGGTTACTACTTTCGGGCTATCAGGCTGTGCCACCTCTGAGCTACTAGACTCAGGCAGCTACTCTAGTACCACCAGTACTGAGCAAGTATTGGTACAAGATGAATTGGTCGCTTTTGGTCGTCCTGCCACGCGTCTGCCCAATATGCCAGCCAGTAGCGTGGTTATTGTCGGTGAGAAAAACAGCTATGTGTTGAGCCAAGGCGGGCCTGAAATGGTTAACTTGTTAACCAACCTTCATCCTAAGAATATCCGCGTTGAAAACGAAATGCGCTTTTATTCGCCAAAAAATGACGGCTACTTCCAAGGTCAAATGAAGCTGTCATACGCTAAATTAAAAGACGATTTTCAGCGTAGCGATTACAACTTCTTCTTACAAAATGGCGGTAAGGAGTGCAGTAGCTCTAGCGATGAGCGCATGCAAGCACAGCGTTTTTGCTTTACAGTGCCGATTCAGGGTGGTGTCTATCCAGCGGTCAGTAATTTGAGCTTAATTCAGTCAAAATACAGCACGCTTAGCAAGGCTTATCCGGTGACCATTTATACCAAAACCGAATCGACTACTACTCAGCACAGAGGCGCAAACACGGCAGGTAAGTTAGTGTTGTTGCCTTTTGCCTTAGCCTTTGATGTGGTGACCTTCCCATTTCAGCTACTCGATGCGGCAAGCCAATAGTTAATTAGGTTTAGCTCAATAGCTCTATCAATCGTTATTAATAAAAACCACTGTCATTTATGGCAGTGGTTTTTTGTGTTTGTGGTCGGGTAAATAGCAGGGTTCAAGCTGACCCAAATAATGAATATTTTGTGACAAGCTGACAATACATCAAACTTTAATATGGGTGCTCTAACATCATGGAAGCTCGTCGAATAGGTAATGAGCATAGACAACAATCAAAAGATATAACGCTAAGCGCAAGCACTCTAATCAACCGATAAATAATTCTATAACTGAGGAGTACCCATGGCTGTTAATCGTCGAGATTTTTTGAAGTTATCCACTGTCGCTAGTGCCGCCGCAGTGAGTTCAACACCAGTATTTGCTATTGGTACAGACCGTCCGCTTATCCCCTACGGCGTGCAATCTGGAGATATCATGAATGGTCGCGGTGTGGTATGGAGTCGTACCAATCGCCCAGCGCGTATGATTGTTGAATGGGCGACAACGCCTAAGTTTGACAATGTAACCAGAGTCATGGGACCAGCAGCACTCCCTGAAAATGACTTTACCACCACGGTAGATTTGCAAGGCTTGCCTGCGGGTCAACATATCTTTTATCGGGTCAGTTACGCCGATTTAGGTCGGGCTAAAACACAAAGCCATCCCGTTTTAGGGCACTTTAAAACTGCGCCCAATCAAAAGAGAGACATCCGCTTTCAGTGGTCGGGTGATACCGTTGGTCAGGGCTGGGGTATTAATGAAGACTTTGGGGGTATGAAAATTTATCATACGATGGCCGAGAGTCGTCCAGATTTCTTTATTCATAGTGGCGATAATATCTATGCCGACGGTCCAGTTAAGTCGCAAGTAGAATTGGCTGACGGCAGTATTTGGCGCAACGTGGTGACCGAAGTGAAGAGTAAAGTGGCTGAGACGTTAGATGAGTATCGTGGTAACTATGTCTATAACTTAATGGATAAAAACGTGCGTCGCTTTAACTCTGAAGTGCCTATTATTTCGCAGTGGGATGACCACGAAACCGTCAACAACTGGTATCCGAATGAAATCTTGGACGATGATCGCTACACCGAAAAGAGTGTGGCACTGTTATCAGCCCGTTCAAAAAAAGCTTTTATGGAATATATGCCGATGCGACTATCGGCGGATGAAAAAGAGCGTATCTATCGTAAAATCCCGTATGGCCCATCACTTGATGTGTTCGTCATCGATATGCGCACTTACCGCGGCGATAACTCTGCTAATCGCCAAGCTCAGCCTAGTGAGGCCACCGCTTATATGGGACGCGAGCAAATCGCATGGTTAAAGCAAGGATTGAAAGACTCGAAAGCCACTTGGAAAGTGATTGCCTCAGACATGCCTATCGGGCTGATGGTCAAAGACGGTGCTAACTTTGAAAACTCGTCAAACGGGGATGGGCCAGTATTAGGGCGTGAACATGAAATTGCCGATCTATTGCGATTTATTAAGCACAATAGTATCAATAACACCGTCTGGTTAACCGCAGATGTGCATTATACCGCCGCTCATTATTACAACCCTGATAAAGCACAGTTTCAGGACTTCAACGGATTTTGGGAGTTTGTATCAGGACCTCTGAATGCCGGTACTTTTGGCCCTAATGAGCTGGATAATACCTTTGGCCCTGAGCTTAAGTATGTCAAAGCGCCGAAAGAGGGTGAGTCAAACTTACCACCGAGTGCGGGGATGCAGTTCTTTGGGGAAGTGGCTATTGATGGTAAAACGGAGAATATGACGGTGATGCTAAAAGACCTTTATGGTCGTACGTTATACACTCAAAATCTTGAGCCACTGGTGTAAGCTTAGTATTTATCTTTTTTGGTCTTGGTCAGTGTAAAAATCGATACGACTTAAAATATGGGTTTGTATCACATACGCACACACATAAGCGCTTGGCCACGCAAACGCAAAAGCTAAGAGCCACGAACTGATAAGATGCTCAAAATAAGCATCACTATAGCCCTCTTTAATCAGTATCAATGCGCCAGAAATAATTACCGACATCAACGAGGCCATCAGTCCTGTAAATATCAGGCGATGATATTTTTGATGAATACGTATTTTAGGTGAGGGCTTTTGGTTTTGAGAAGATTCGGTCATGGGTTTATGTGCCTCCATAAGGCGTATTAATCATATACTATCATTTCTAAGAATTAACCCACCTGGGTCAAACTCGGTTTTTGGCTCGTTTTTTGGAAAGATTAATTCTTACCCTTCATTCAAAAAGCCTCTCTTATTTAGGAGAGGCTTTTGCTTTTTACACGCTTTGCGCGTTTATCAACAAGTAATCATTCTATCTGTGTTTATTTAAAATTAACTTCTTGATTTAGATTATCATAACAAATGCTATTTATGAGCTCTGTAAAATTTTTGCATAAAAATATCAGAATATGACATCCTCTTTATGGTCACTCTAATTAGGGCGTATTGGAGTATTCGAAAATTAGCACTGCTGATAGCTAAAATGGCTCAACACGCCCTATAATTACTTTAGCCATTATTGACTGCATTCAATTAGGTTGGTTGAATAGTTAATTTAAGTGTATTATTGATTGAACTGATTTACCTTATCTAAATGTCCCACATAATTAGGACACCCCATTTCACTATCGCTCATACATGATACCCGTACTCTATAACCATACTCTATAAAAGAGAGGCTTAAATGACCCTGTTCAAAAAACACTTTTCAAAAGTGCTTGCCATGTTGCTTGCCGTATCTGTCATCGGCTGTACAACCCCCAATGCCGTAACGGTTGCCACCACTCAAAAGCTGTTGCAGCATGAGCGTAACAAAGCCGGCCTAGAGATAAAGTCGTTCAAATTATCTTCAGGTCATACCTTGATATATGCCGATAACAACAATACATCGGGCAAGCCTTTGTTATTGATTCATGGCTTTGGCGGTAGTATCATTAACTTTATGCGCATTGCAGAAGAGTTTAAGGACTATCATGTCATCATTCCGGATTTATTAGGATTTGGTGACTCTGATAAGCCCATGGATGAAAACTATCGCGCTGATGCGCAGGCCAAACGCTTGCACGAGCTAATGCAGGCTAAGGGCATGACCTCCAATCTGCATATTGCGGGCAACTCAATGGGTGGGTCTATTAGTGTGGCCTATGCTGCGCTGTACCCCAAAGAGATAGGCAGCTTGTGGTTATTAGACAGTGCTGGATTCTGGTCAGTGGGTGTGCCAGAGTCATTAGAGGGCGCAACGCTTGAGAACAATCCGTTACTGATTAGCAGCTATGAAGACTTTGAAAAACTAAGCGATTTGGTGATGTATGATCCGCCGTATATCCCAACGTCGGTAAAAGCGGTATTGGCTCAGGATAGAATCAACAACAGATCGTTAGAGTCCAAAATCTTAGTACAAATCGTCGGTGACAGTGTCGAGGAAAAAGCAAAGGTTATCGCGGATAATAACATTCCGACCTTGGTCGTTTGGGGCGAGGAAGACAAGATTATCAAGCCAGAAACCGCCGAGTATATCGCTACTATTATTCCGCAAGCCAAAGTTATTATGATGCCTAAAGTCGGTCATGTGCCAATGCTTGAGAAGGTTAAACAAACTGCTGATGATTACAAAGCATTCCGACAACAGTTAGAGCAAAAACCAAATCAACAGCCAAATAAAGCAAGTCAATAGGTAGATTTATTTAAATACTGTGTGGATAGCGCTCTAAAAATAAAAAACGGCTAAAAAGAAACAGGCTAAGAGAGCTTCTCTTAGCCTGTTTCTTTTTGATGATAGGTTTGTGAGGTTAGAGCTAACATTAACACCTTAACTGTTTAGCACGTTACTGATTATAGCTCTGAAGTTAATCGGTGCATTAATTCACTTACTGATTCTGCCTGTACTTGAGTCACACCTTGTCCTGCCCATAGCGACATATATTCTGGATTATTGGCTTTGGCCATTGCCGCTCGCATAGGCTTTGTCATGGCATTTAACTGTGGATAGGGTGGCAAAGCATTATCGTTATCATATTCAGCATAACGAGTTAAATACTCATTTACTAAACCTCGTGCTGGTTTACCTGAAAACAGACGGGTTAAACGGGTGATGCCTTCTCTTTTAGCTTGCGCCACTTTTAATAGTTCTGCTTTATAGGTTGGGTTAATACCACTCTCATGGGTGGTTAAAAATGCTGTACCCAACTGTGCCATCTGCGCACCAGCAGTTTGCACCGCTTTGATATCTTGACCAGTCATGATGCCACCTGCGGCAATCAGAGGAATGTTAGTGACGGCTTTGGTTTGACTAATCAAGGTCAACAAACCGAGTGGGTCTTGCTCGCTCGCATCAAGCCAACCGCCTCGATGTCCGCCTGCCTCATAACCTTGTACGCATACTGCATCTGCACCAATATCTGCCCAAGCTTTGGCCTCTAGTGGATGATTCGCCGTTCCGACAACCTTTGTACCGACCTGATGCAAGGCGTCTATCTGATCTTGATTGATAATGCCAAAGGTAAAACTTGCCACAGGGACAGGGTTGTCTAGCAATACTTGTAATTGTGCGCTAAAGGACTGCGCTGGCGTGTCGGGTAACACAAACTCTATCCCTTGCTCATCGTAATAGGCTTGTAGCCAGTCAGGTATTGAGCTATCAAAAGTACTTGATTCTGACTCGCTTAATACCATTAGGTTAACCGCAAAAGGCTTGTCAGTTAAGGCTTTAATCTGATTGATTTGCTCATGTAGTGTGTCGGGGGCAGTCATCCCTGCGCCAAGGCTACCGAGTCCGCCAAAGTTACTGACAGCTGTAATAAGCTCAGGTGTGGTGGCTCCGCCTGCCATTGGCGCTTGCACGATGGGGTAGGTTAAATTTAAGTCAGTCATTAACGTCATGGTTGTCTCCTACTTAAGAGTTTCCTATTGCAATGATTAGGTTTCGTTATGACTTACTGTAGCAGGGTTGTGATAAAGGAATAAGGAATAGGGGGTATTTAGTTGGTGAATGGGTCAGTTGGCTACAGAGTTGTCGTTAAAAAAGTTGACTACGGTTTTGGTGTTAAATGTCCTGAGTTTTGTAGCTGAATTTGCTTGTATCTCTGTAGCCAATCGCGTGCGGACTATAATAGCCGGAAGCGTTACTATTGAATTGATATCACTTCACCTTGTAGATCTAATTCAGAGTCCAGATTCTAAAGCCATTAGGCTAGCTTATATCTTATTAAAGTTAAAATCTTAAATAACCCCAAAAACCCTCTCCATTTATTAATTCGAGCATTCCTATCGTAACGACTTAAGGTTATATCATAAATATTCAAAATATTTTAAAACCATCAATAGTTATAGTTAAAGAATAATTTCCATCTCATCTATTCAATTCAAAGAGTTAGCTGTAACACAACTCAAATATACCTCTAAGGAGTCCAATAAAATTTTAAATTGTCCGAGATTTCGGACATTCAAAGGTTAATTTTTGTGATATAAATAGTGATTATTGAAACATTATTTTTTAAAAATTTCTAAATAGTTGGTTTTGCATGAAAAGCCTTAACCTTTGTCATAGTTTTAAAATTATTATTGCGCTACTGTTATTTAATGTCAGTCAATTGGCTATGGCAGACGAATGGGAGTGGCAAGTATCTGTTGGTCAGTTAGACCAAGATTATAAAGAGACCGATAGTAGTGGATTAACTACTAATGGCGTATTAAATAGCGAAACAGGCACAATTCAAGTGTTTGAGCTGGGCATTATCAACACTCTTGACCCTATTATGCTATTAGATAGGCAATGGACACCCTACGGAAAATTACAATTGCTTTATGCTAGTGGCGATACTGACTACGACGGCTACTTGCAAGCAGGATATACGCTTACCCCCTATAAAACCAATACGGACAATAAAGTCACCCAAGCAGATTTTGACCTAGGGCTAGGCTATCAAGTGAGTCAATCCTTAAGTTTTACACCATTAGTATCTATTAGCCATCAACGTTGGATGCGTGAGCTGACTCAGTACACCGAGGATTTTCGCCATACAGCAATATTGGCTGGGGCAAACATTGATTGGCAACCCAGTCTTCAAGTACCTCTCATCCTAAAAGTGCAAGCAAAGGCAGGAAAGATAGTCGATAGTAATATTGATGTGCCTAAGTTGGGTTTAAATCAAGATATTGGCAACGCTGGCGTCACTCAATTAGGGATAGTGGGGCAATATCCATTATCTAAGCAGTTAAGTATGAATGCTGGTGTTAGTCGACAAACATTTAAGTACGAGCAAAGCGATAGCGAAAACGGTTACCAGTATCCAGATAGTGAGAGTGAACAGACACTTTGGCAGTTGGGTTTGGGGTATAGGTTTTAGTAGATTTCATCAATACGATATTTTAGTTAAATAGTTGTAAGGACAGCGTCATGATAAATAAATCAGATAAAAAGGGTTGGATTAATTTAATATTGCAACTATTGTTTGTTCCGATATTCATATTTTTTATTCGATTCTACCAAAAGCATATCTCACCACATAAAAAATATGAATGTGCCCATCGTAAACATAAAGGTAGCTTGTCTTGTTCATCTCATGCTTTATATGTTTTAAAAAATGAGCAGTTTACTGATGCCGTCAGTCATATTCTTAAAAGGCGACAAGAATGTCAGTCTATGGCATATGACAAGGGTTTTAGTTATCAAAAATTGTATCTTAAGACGGGGTTGGCGGTAGTGACACTTTCCTTTGTCACTGGTTGTTGCTCTGGAGATGATTGTGATGGGGGTAAAAATGATTACGAGTCCAATCCTTCCGACTCAAATAGTTACAAATCTGTAATGAAGGAAGATGTAAAAGTTATTAGAGCTTCAGAGCAAACTAATACAAATTTATTCGTACAGTCTGAAAATAACCAGCTTGCCATACCAACTAATAATGAATATGGCAGCTCATTACAAGATGGTGATGTTGTATATATTGAGCCAAGTTCGGAAAAGGATTCTCTTGTACCCTACGGATTTGTTGGAAAAGTCCAAACGGTAACTGAAAATGGTAAAACTATCAAAAAATTAATTCCTGCTCATGCAGAAGATGCCTATGAGGAGTTAAGTTGGGATATTGATACATCAAGAGTAGATGCAAAAATTGTAGGTGTTATAGCGCCACAAGATGTTGAAACTGAGTTTACGCAAGAAAAGCCTGTCGAACATCAAAGCGGTCTGACCATAAGTGATAGCTTAAAAGTTAAAGGAACAACGATAACAGGCACTATTAAAATGTCTCATGATTTTTGTTTTGATAAAAATACTAAAAAAGTAGCTTTAGTAAAAAAATGTGATGATAAAATTCACCAAAAAGTGTCATTAAATGCTGATGTCAACATCAAAGATTTAGTTTTCAAGTCCAAGGGTGAGTTTGACATAAAAGAGCTTGCTTTAGGAGCAAACGGTTGGACAGAGATGTCTTCAGTAATCAAGGGTAAGGCAGGTGCTGACTTCAGTTTATCATCAAAAAATGCCGATATAAATATTGGTCAGGCTGTCTCTCAAACGGATGTATGGAAAAACCTTAAATGGAGTTTAGGTGATGCATTCAGCATAGATGGTTTAAAAGATGAAGATAAAGTTGGTAGGATTCCGCTAGGGGGTGTCATCGTTGTAATACCCACAGCGTCGATAACAACATTTAAAAATATTCCTGATTCAGCCATTACGCTAGCTTCAGGCCCTCCAACAGCCATTCTTTGGGTATATCTTGATATAAATGGCAATATAACACTTGAAGGTAAAACAGGGTATCGCTTCAAAGATTACGGTTTTGAAACTGGATATGCCTTAGAGGGTGTTCCATATGGTATGAAAATGAAAAAAATAAACAACCCATCAGGCGCTGGTATAACTGAGTTTTATGCTGAGGCGGATATCAAAGCGACACAAAAATTAGGACTTAATATTGGTGCTGATATGCTAGTTGGCGGTATTCGTCCTATTGCAGGTAATGTATTTATTGGAGGAGAATACAAGCAAGAACTTAAAGGCAATGTTGTTTATCAAGTTAATCCAACCAAAAAGCTAACGGGTGCTGGCTGTATATATATGAACCCTTGGATAGGCGCAGAATATGCTTGGCAATATAGAATTAAAGGAAAGGTGCAAGCTGATTTATATATTTATGATGTCAATAAAGACTTTACTATAGAAAATAAAGGTGAAGATAGATTTTGGACAGTTTATGAAACATCTAACAAAGAATGTGTGGCATCAGGCGAAATTGATTTTACCGCTAGATTTAACAAAAATGCCTTAGTAGATGTAGATGATGATAAGTTTGAGTTTATTATTGAATCTGATGCCTTTAGTAATAGCGCCTATACTTATTTATCAAATAAATGGTATGTCACATTGGATGAATATGATAGAAATGGCATGTCACAACAAGAATATGAAGTTGAATATGATGCTAAAAGGGATGAACATATCGTTTATTTACCATTTATGGTAGAGCCTTATCGAATGGTGTTATATAACAAGTCAAAACAGTTTGGTATCGTAAAAAGTTCTGCTGCTAAAGACATTATTGTTGATGATTTCATTACTAAAGTCACCTCGGTAACAGCTACACCAGAAATCTTAACTATTAACCAGCCGTTTACGTTAGAGGTTCGAGGTAGCAACCTACCTCTTCGCTATGATTTAAATATTTTGGGCTGTAATGGTTATAAGATTCAAGACGAATCTACCAGTAGCTATCAAAAATATTATTGTAAACCTGACATTAGCGGTACGAGCTATAGCATCATTGGCTTTAGTCAAGATAGCTCACGCCAGTTATTTAATAAAACCTTTAAGGTTGAGAATAAATTTGGGCTGGGCTTTGAGTTGGCAGACACTATTGAGGTGAATAAGCAGTTTGTGCTTGATGTCAATCAGTCGAAAAATGATGATACCTGTATTGTGAAAGCAAACTATAACTGGGGCGATGGCAGCCAACCTACGGTTATGCAAGCTGACGCAGGCAAATGCTTAAGTTTTCTTCCAGCAGGGCATTCTTATATTAGCGCAGGCACTTACGTTATATTAGGTAGATGGACAGATGATAAAGGCAAATCAGTGAGTCAGCGACATAAGATAGTGGTGAAGGATGCGACAATAACACCCACAACCTCAAAACTCACCGCCACAGGCATCAAATTCTGTGCTACTGCTGACGAAAAAATGCTCGACTGCACCCTAGCAGCCTTAGGCGCAGACTTGTATGGCTTACAACAAGATGGCGAGGTGCAGGCGGGTGGAGCATTAAGCTATACCACACTCAATCAAAACGGTGCAGAATGTGTGCGTGATAACGTCACAGGGCTGATTTGGGAGCAAAAGACCAACGATGGTGGACTGCGTGATACAGACAACACCTATACATGGTATAACCCTGATAGCAGCAATAATGGCGGTGATGCAGGCAAGCAAAACGGTGGCACCTGCATAGGCTCTGACTGTGATACACAGGCGTATATACAGGCACTAAACAACGCTAACTATTGTGGCTATAACGACTGGCGTATGCCTACTCTTGATGAGCTGGTAAGCATTGTCGACTATGGGCCTTATAATCTTGCGATAAATCCGATATTTTCAAATACAAGACCTAAAGCATATTGGTCGGCATCGCCGTATTCCGACTATATTGGCGATGCGTGGTACGTTTATTTCAGGTCTGGTTACACCGGTCACTTCGATAAGAGCTATAAGTATAATAATGGTCATGTGCGTGGCGTGCGTGCCAGTCAGTAGCCCCCCACCTAGCTTCCCCCTGAGATAGGGAAGTGAACCACCCCCCGAAGGAGGAAGAACCACCCCCCCCTAGCCCTGGAGAGTAGTTAAGAAACAGTCTGGGAGACCGTTTTAGTGACGCAAGAGTCAAGCTGTGCTTGGCTGGCTAAAAGGAGTGGGGGCGTTCCATCCCTCAACCCCTCCCTGAGGGAGGTGAAACCTATCTATTTTTATAAAAGGAGCAAAATATGAAAAACCTTATCATCGGCTCTGTATTAAGCACTATAGCCATCACGGCAACAGCGCAAACGTGCAATCCCAATATTGAAATTACCCGTCCTGATAGCCGTTATGAGATAATGACGGGTGGCACAGAGGTTAAAGACACGGTGACTGGGCTAATATGGCAACGCTGTAGCGTGGGACAACATTGGAATGGTAGTACGTGTACAGGCACCGCAACAATACATATGTGGCAAGATGCCCTTAAGCAAGCATTTAACATAGGTAATGGCTACCGACTGCCGAATATCAAAGAGTTGCAAAGCTTGGTAGAGACCGCCTGTCATAATCCTGCTATTAACACTAGCAAATTTCCAAATACAGCACGTGGTGATTATTGGTCGGCCTCGGTAAGTTACCGTGCGTGGTACGTGGACTTCGATGGCGGATACGTGAAACACTACTACGACGACGGTACCAATAATAATAACCATATCAAACATGTGCGTGGCGTGCGTGCCAGTCAGTAGTTTTATTTTTTTGGGTTTTGTGACCTCCACCTAGCTTCCCTTATTTCAATAAAGGGGGGGAGGAGGTGAGCCCTCCCCCGACCCCTCCCTGAGGGAGGGTTTTCCCCCACCTAACCTCCCCCTGAGGGGGAGGAATGATTCTTTTATAATTTGGTATAGGCTTTTAGTGTAGTGGTCAACTAAAATTGGACAACTCATAAGAGGTGTTTATTGAAATAAAGTCTTTCTTTGGCTGTTGGCGTCAAATAATCATTAAAGCTATGCGGTCTGACACTTTGATAATAATCCCAAATATAAGCACTTACAGCCTGTTTTGCCTCATTAATACCTTCATAGCCATTTTTTGGCTTTATCTCACCACCTTCTTTACCCTTACCACTTGCTTACCACATAGGCAGCTTAAAAACCTGAATACGGATTATAGAACACTCAATGAAGTCGAGCATCAATGCCGTATCCCCTTTTAAAACCAATGATTTTTTCTTTTGTATGCTCTCGATTGCATTAACATCAACCGAATATGAGATTGCTCTCGTTCAGTAAAGCCATCACTCATACTCTACCTTTTGGATAGCCTGTAGCCATCTTTCAACTATTTGTTTGGGTTCATCTTCAAGCTTGGTCACAGCTTTGTTTAGTAACTTATACACTTTTTGTTTATCACTATCTAACTCCATAAAATCATCAAACCCATAACAGTCTATCAGTAGATACAAGCGAATGGCGAGATTGGCTACTCAGTCAACTCATCCAATATCAAATCCAAATCCACTTATCGTTAACCAATTGAGTCTATTTGACTTCTTTGATGCGTTTTATCATCAAAGTGTTATTTAAACTTCACCGGTTTGTCATTTATGGCTCCTATCATGAGTAAGCTTACTCAGTAATGTCTTATTTTTTGATAACTTCTCAATTCGGAGCACGTTATGACACCCTCTTTAAATGCAGGCGATATCGCTATTATTGGTATTAACTCAGACAATCCTGATCAAATTAGCTTTGTGGCATTAACCGATTTAGATAAAGATACTGAAATTAAATTTACTGATAATGGTGTGACCAGCACAGGTGCTTTTAGAGCAAATGAGGGCGCATGGTTATGGACAGCAGACCAAAATATCGCCGCAGGTAGTGTTATCAAATTGAGTAATGATGGCGATGTTTCTGCTTCGATAGGTACGGTAGTAAAACAGGGTAATTTGGCGTTGGCGTCAAGTGGCGACCAAGTCATTGCGTATCAAGGTGAGGATACAGCGCCTACTTTTATATATGCGGTGAATTTAGAAGGCTCAGATTGGCAGGACGATGCCACCAACTCAAACACGTCAGCCTTGCCGACTGGCTTAGAGGCTGGAAAGACGGCAGTGGCTATTCAAGAGGTGGATAATGCGGTCTATCAAGGGACAACCCATGGCTCAAAAGAGGCGCTATTAACCGCCATAGCCAATCCAGATAACTGGCAAGGTGATAACAGTGCAGGATTTGCTCAACCTACAGAAAGCTTTACATTAGGGAATGCTCAGCCGGATACCACAGCACCTACATTGATTGAAGCCAATCCAGTAGATGACGCTGCGACGTTTGATACAAATAATGATATTACACTGACATTTGATGAGGTTATCCAGACGGGGAGTGGCAATATCACACTTAAAGACGCAAACGGCACTATTGTTGAAATCTTTGATGTTGCTCTAAGTGATCGCATTAGCGTGGCTGGTAATACGCTAACCATTGATCCGACTAATGAGCTTGAGGTGAATCAGTCTTATCAGTTAAGTTTGGATAATTCTGCGATTACCGATGTTGCAGGAAACGCTTGGACAGCTAACTTTAGTGATAACACACCCAATACGCTTGATTTTACAACTTCAGCATCAGCGCCTCAACCTACCGACTACACGCTCATCCATGATATCCAAGGCGAAGGCAATGATGGCTCGCAGGCGTATCTAGGTCAAGAAGTCACCATCAATGCTATTGTCACCGCTTATGTGCCCGGCCTTAAAGGGTTTTATGTACAAGAGCAAGCGACCGATTATGATGTGAACGAGGCGACGTCGGAAGGTATCTTTGTTTATTATGGTTCTAATAATCCTGGTGTGATGATGGCGAGTATTGGCGATACCGTCACGCTATCGGGCCTTGTTAATGAGTATTATGACAATACCCAAATTAATTATACGCAAGGATTTACGGTTACCAATGACGGTACAGTGAATGATTTGCCTGAGCCAACCACCATTACTCTACCCACTAGTGACAGCTTCGACTTTGAAACCGTTGAGGGCATGTATGTCAACATTAAATCTGGGTCAGACAATGGCAGCTTAGTGGTTACTGAAACCTATAATTTAGGACGATATGGAGAAGTGGTTCTAACCTCAGATGAGGTACAAGTACAATATACAGAAATCAATAAACCGGACGTTGAGGGTAATCAGAATTATATTGAAGCCTTAGCGCATGATCGCATCATTATTGAAGATGCCAACACCAAACAAAATCCAGATACGGTTATTTTTGGTAGAAATGGCGAGCCGTTATCAGACACCAATACTCTACGAGGTGGTGACAGTGTTGATGAAGTAAACGGTGTGGTGAATTACTCATTCGGAAATTACAAAATTCAACCTATCGATGGCAAAGGCTATAACTTTACTGGTGAAGATAGACCAACTGCTGAAGATTTACATGCCAAAATTGGTGATGCTGAAGTAACAGTGGCTTCTGCCAATGTACTCAACTTCTTTACCACCTTTGGCAATTCGAAGTTTGAAACGCCTTACGGCAATGAGCAGTCTGGGCGTGGCGCTGATAACCTTGAGGAGTATAACCGTCAGCTTGATAAATTAGTGTCTATGATAGAAGGCTTAGATGCTGATGTGGTCGGCTTGATGGAGATTCAAAACAACGGCTATGGCGAAGACAGCGCTATTCATGCATTGGTAGATGCCATTAATGCAAAAATGGGCGCAGATACTTATAACTATATCAAAGGCCCATTTAACAGTAGCACCGAAGCCACAGCAGGCGATGACGCTATTATGGTAGGGATGATTTATAAGCCTGCCAACGTGACCCCAGTTGGTTCGGCGGTGGTGCCAGATACGGATGCATACCCTGCCTTTGATAAGGGCAACCGTGTACCACTAGCCCAAGCGTTTAAAGCAAATTCAGATGGCGAGCAATTTAGTGTGGTTGTGAATCATTTTAAATCAAAAGGTAGTGTCATTGATCCAGATCAACAAGACGGCCAAGGTAATAACCCAATCACTCGTTTAGAAGCCGCCCAGCAGCTTAAACAATGGATGGATACGGACCCAACTGGCACAGGCGATACGGACAATGTGCTAATTGGTGATTTTAACTCATACACCATGGAAGACTCTTTACAGTATCTGGAAAACAATGGTTACGATATCCAAAAAGAGGGCTACTCTTATGTATTTAAAGGCGTATGGGGATCACTCGATCATATCCTTACCAGTGACTCATTGAGTAATCAAATTACTGGTGTGGCAACTTGGGGCATCAATGCAGAGGAAGCAACGGCCTTTGATTATGATACAAGCTTTAAGAGTGATGGACAGAAGCAGTTATATAACCCAGATGCTTACCGAGCCAGTGATCACAACCCAGTATTAATTGGGCTGAACTTAAATCAAAATGAAGTCGTTAATACCGCGCCACAAGTCAATCAAGCGATACAGCCTGTCATGTATATATCAGCTTCAAACGATAATTGGCACTATGATAGTCAAAACATCTTTACAGATGCTGATGGAGATGCGCTAACCTATAAATTGAGCATGGTAGAGGGTAGTGAGGTTCCAACAGGTATCAGTATTGATGCGAATACTGGTGAGCTGATTGCTGATGCTACTCAATTAGCGGCTCACGACTATCGTGGTTCAGCGGTTTACGATATACAAATAACAGCGAGTGATGCCTACGGTGCTGAAGCTAGCAGTGCTACTAAACTGGTTATCGATAAGTCAGTGATGGAAGTCAATGAAGGCATAACGCTAGGTCACTTAAGTGATGATATCATTGTGGCTCAGGACAATGCTCAGCACTCAATCTCTGGATTATTAGGGGATGACCTAATAATAGGCGGCAATGGTAAAGATACACTGTTGAGTGGACTTGGCGATGATGAGTTGTATGGCCGAGGAGGTGATGACTACCTAGACGGCGGTATTGGTAACGATACGTTAAACGGCGGTGCGGGTAATGATTGTCTTCATGGCGGGCTAGGTAATGATACCTTTGTATTCCATAAAGGAGATGGCAAGGATGTCATACACGACTGGTCTGGTAATGACACACTTGATTTAACCGACTTTAGCTTGTCAGATTTGGTTATTGATCTACAGGATAATGATTTAGTCATTGAGTTTGACGCTCAGCAGGCGAGTCATAATGACAGCATCACTATTCAACAGTGGAGTGCGCCAATCTTGAACAGTTATTTCCATATTGAAACCATAAAATTGGCTGATACGGTACTGACTGATGATCAGCTTACAGCGATGATTGGCTAGCTTTTGGTTTAATTTAGGTTTGTTGAGTCAGTCTAATATTTATTAATAATAAAAAACGCTGAAGGTCAATCTTCAGCGTTTTGTCGTTTGTGTCTATTGGGTTTCTATATCTGCGGCGGCCACGGTCTATCCTTTTCACTTTCGATCCATTCCGCCACATATCCCGTTGCAGGCAGTTTTAAATCAGATTGACCTAGCGCATCTAAGATCTTTTGAGTGTCTATCACCTTTCCACCTTTGGTCACACCAGTACGCAATAAGGCGGTAGAGCAGGGTTTGCCTTTTACCCACATAGATTGTTCGACATAGATCCAGCGCTCGTCAATAGCAGCGATGTGCGTCTTAATCGTGACTAAATCAAAGGGACGGATACGTTTGCGATATTGAATGGTGCTGCCAGCAACCACAAGACCCCACCGCTTTTCAAGTAGCTTCTTACCCAGTCCAGTGCGGATGGCAAAGTCGGTACGGCCAAAGTCGTATAACGTGAGAACCCGTCCATTATTCATCTCGATAAAGTTATCAATATCAGTCAAGCTACAGCGTATCTGAATCTCTGCGGTGTCCTCAAGGTCAATGGTCTCGCCTTTGCGAGTGGCATTAACCGCTTTGACGATAGCCTTGGTATAACGATAAAAGGGATACATAGTCACGCCTCAAAATAAAAACAGTGGTTCGATTATGCTCAAAATAAGGACGGTTGCAAAGTAGCAGACGTGTCTAACCCGTCATTAAGACGATATGACCAGACTGACAGCGCTATGCATATACAATAGTTAAAGCTCTTTATAAACGTTGTATCTGTTGATAGGTTGTATTTTATATAATCAGCTCAATCAGTTTGGCTAGACGGACTTATCGATACCTACCGATTTAAAGTAGCTGGTGACTGTCTCAGGTATCCAGTTGATATCAAATCGTTTGCCTGTCTTAGGATTGGGTTTGCGCTGATAACGCAAAAACCCAATATGACCGCCATGCTCAGTATCAACTAATGTCACTGCGTCTGATACATCATTAGCGGTGGCGGTAAAGCCAATAAAGGGATCATCTTTAGCGCTAATTAAAAGTAGGGGATGGGTCACATCAAGCAAGTAAGGTAGGGCAGAGGCACGGCGATAATAGTCATTGTTTGAGCGGTACCCATGGCGCGGTGCGGTAAAGATATGGTCAAAGTCGCTGATGCGGTCGACAGACTTGATAGCGGCAATCTCTTCATCACTGATTTCATTTTTAAGTGCCTTTTTGATAATAGGATTCAGCAGATATGGGGTGTATATTTTTTGTCCTAAAAAGCGCTGCATATTCATAGCGGCCGATGACATATCGACAGGTGCGGAGATGACGGCTGACGCTTTACACAGTGCGTCGTCTGCGTATTCACCCATATATCTTGCCAACGCATTACCACCGAGCGACACACCAGCGGCGTAGATATTAGCGTAGTCTTGGCTAAGTACGCTTAGCATATGATGCACTTCGGCAGTGTCGCCCGCGTTATAAAACACACGACCTTTGGCAGGAATACCACCGCAGCTGCGAAAGTGAGCCACCACAAAGTGCCAACCTTGGGCATGAACATGGTGTGCCAAAGCGCGCGCATAATGACTGTCACTACTGCCCTCCATGCCATGAAACAAGACCACAACCGGCGTGGTCTCTTTGTTGTCACTGTTCACCGGAGATACAGACTCTGCATCATAAAAATCATAAGCCACATCGCTTTCATTAAGCGAGTCGCGTTTGATTTCACGGCGGTATTCTGGTGCTTTTGGCGCAAAAAACTTGGGTAAAATGGTCTGAATGTGTGGATTGCTTAACCAAAAAGGGGGCTTAAAGGGCTCAGGTGAAAAGTTTGAATGTTGTGATGGGTTATCTAAATTGTTTAGGTTATTCGGGTCATTTAAGTTATTTAAGTTATTAGGGTTATTTATCTGATCAGTGTTATTCGATTTAACTGATGTATTTGGAATCATAAGTAATGCTCATTATGTTACTGGGTGTCGGTGAGTCGATTTTGGCTATTATAAACTCGACTCAGAAGAGGTAATGACAATAAGAACTAATAGTAGCTTGTGCATACAGGCTCTAAACAGCACGATAAAACTGCATGCTCACTTCTGGAAACCAAGTGGCATCCAGCTTTTTATTGATAAGACGCATAAAGCCAATATGACCGCCATGCTTCGGTTCACACAGCACCACATTGTCCGAGACATCACCTACGGTAGGCGTAATGCCCAAGAAAGGATCGTCTTGAGCGGTGATGATGAGTGTTGGCTTGGTTATCTTATGCAGATAGGGCATGGCAGAGGCTCGATGATAATAGTCATTTTTTGAGCGATAACCATGGCGCGGGGCGGTAAAAGCTTGATCAAAGTCACTGATACTTTTACTGGCTTTAATATCTCTAATTTCTTTGTCACTCAGATGATGCTGTAATACTTTTTCAGTAATCGGATTTAGTAAGTAAGGGGTATAGATTTTTCGCCCAAAAAACTTTTGCATAGCAATAGACGAGGACGCTAAGTCAAGCGGCGCTGAGACGATAGAGGCCGATGCACAGATGGCGTCGTCTTGATATTCACCCATATATTTTGCTAATACACTACCGCCCATAGAGGTGCCAATGCTATGAATGGTTTGGTATTTTCTGGCAAGGTATTGTAGGGCGTGATGGACTTCAAGCGTGTCACCAGCTTCATATAGAACGTGTCCGCTGGCGGGCACGCCACCACAACTGCGATAATGTACCACCACATAATGCCAGCCTTGACTCTGTACATAGTGCGCCATGGTACGGGCATAGTGACTGTGACTGCTCCCTTCTAATCCATGAAATAACACCACAAGCGGTATTTGATAACGCTCGCCCTCTGCAGGCTTAGGTTCATCAGCATCCAAAAAGTCATAGGCAATATGACTTTCATTAAGTGAATCAAGCGCTAAATCACGACGATAGTCAGGTGGCCCTGGCATCGTAAATTTAGGCAGAATGGTCTGTAAATGGGGGTTTCTTAGCCAAATAGGCGGCTTAAAGTCAAGGGCCTTAAACGTATCGTTCAGACGGTTAGAAGTTGTATCAAAGGGGGGCTTTGCAATTGTCATATTGGGTGTCTTTGAGGTATTAAATAGAGACGGATAGAAGTCAGTAGGAAATATAATACCTATAAGTGATGACAAAACCAATAGTTTCAGTGAACAAATGATTACTGAAAATGTAAGCATTGATTGTACTTTATAAGACAAAGCGAATTGATAGCGGATGAATAACGTCAAGCAATTATGCTGAGGCAACGCTGTTAAAGAATTTAAACGCTGTTTCAGGTGCCCAATTAGCATCAAGTTGCTTATTCTTCCAACGCAAAAAACCAATATGTCCGCCATATTCGGGAGTATACAGCGTCACCTGTTTTGATACATCTCCTTGAGAAGGCAGCACTCCCAAAAAGGGGTCGTCTTTGGCAATCACAATCAGCGTCGGTTTGGTAATTTGATGCAAATACGGCATGGCAGACGCTTGGTGATAATAATCATTTTCTGAACGATAGCCATAGCAGGGGGCGGTAAACACGCTATCAAATTCACCAATATTACGACTGGTCTTAATCGCTTGTATTTGCGCCTCGCTAAGCGTCAGTTGAAGCGCTTTGGTTGCGATAGGGTTGAGCAAATAGGGAGTATAAATTTTACGACCCAAAAAATTCTCCATAGCGGTAGCGGCAGAGGATAAATCTAGGGGCGCTGAAAAAATAGTGGCCGCTTGGCATTGGGCTTGATCGCCATATTCACCCATATATTTAGCAAGCGTATTGCCACCAAGCGACACGCCCACACAATAAATCGTAGTGTAACGGGCTGACAATTGTTGCAAGGCATGATGCACCTCTGGGGTATCGCCTGCACTATAAAGACGCTCCCCTTTTACCGCCACACCGCCACAACTTCGAGTATGCACCACAACAAAGTGCCAACCTTGGTCATGCACGTAATGCGCCAGTGTTCGGGCATAGTGGCTTTGGCTACTGCCTTCCATACCGTGAAATAGCACGACTAAAGGCGTGTTTATTTTATCTGATGGGTTTGTGTCTGACGGGTTGGTATTTGAGCCGACATTAGTCTCATTTATCGTAGTCTTTTTATCAACAACTTCTTTGTCTCGAGCCTCTTTATCTTTAGCCTGTCCTTTATGAACCTCTACGTCGTCCCAAAAATCGTAAGCGACCTCGCTTTCATCCAGCGAGTCCAATACCAGTTCGCGTCGATAAGGGGGCGACTCGGGCATAATAAACCTAGGTAATATGGTCTGTAAATGCGGGTTTCTTAACCATACAGGTGGTTTAAAACCATGCACTTTAAAATCAGCCACTTTAAAATCAGACGGGTCCAAGTCCTGCTTCTTATTATTCATCTTGTTATGTCTCAATTATGCAAATTAGAACCGTCAGATTGAAATACTGATTCATCATCAAGCACCCGGCCGTCCATCCCCAAACGCTCCTTTAAGGTCTCAATATCTGCTTCTGGCAAAGTCACATTTAACGTAACCGCTTTGCTATAGTCCACCTTATTGATTTCACCGCCCATGTCCTCAACGACATAGCGTACTTGAGATTCATTGGCAAAATCGGCCTCAATATCAACCTGTGTCATAGGAACATAAGGGGTGAGGGTCATTTCGTCCGCTGCCGCTTGTGCAGAGCCGGCATATGCACGGGTCAATCCACCTGCACCGAGCTTGATACCCCCAAAATAACGCACCACTATGACAATCACGTTACCGATGCTTTTGTGCTGTAGCACATTCAGGATAGGGCGGCCTGCTGTAC
Organism: Psychrobacter sp. CX16; assembly: GCF_057396245.1. Lineage (NCBI taxonomy): Bacteria > Pseudomonadati > Pseudomonadota > Gammaproteobacteria > Moraxellales > Moraxellaceae > Psychrobacter > Psychrobacter sp. CX16. Next base: position 107,726 of record NZ_JBXYJF010000001.1, on the reverse strand, counting down.
CACCAGGTTCGCCATCATCATCGAAGCCGGCGCTGGTAGTATTATCTGGGTCGCCGATAATGTATGCCCAACAGTGATGACGGGCATCAGGATATTTTTCACGCAATTGTTCCACGTGAAACATTGCCTTCTCACGGCTGTGTACTGGATAAGCATAAGTGATAAATTCGGACTTTTTGATTTCAAGTCGAGCCGTAACCGGCTTTGCTAAAGTTTGGTAGCTCATAAGGGTCTGTGGGTATCGTCGGGTTAAAAGCGGTAAATGTCAGGTAAATTTAAACGGATTAAACAAAGTCATCAATGCGAGATAGGGTGGGTGTGGTAAACTGGTTGCCAATATTATTTTTATATACGATATTAGGGTACGCCCTAGCGATATAGCAAAGGATAACATAAATGCGTTTAGACAAATTTATTAGCAAGGCGACTGAACTGTCGCGCAAAGAAGCCAAAAAAGTATTACATGCCAGCGAAATTACCGTCAATGATCAAGTGGTAAAAGACGGTAGCTTACACGTCGATGTGCTTAATGATGAAGTCATGTGGGCCGGCGAGCCATTATCAGTTGCCACCGGTAGCCGTTATATTTTACTGCATAAGCCTGAAGGTTTTGAATGTACCTTGAAGCCAAAAGAGTACCCAATTGTTACTGAGCTTATTGCGGTTCCTGAACTAAGCAGTCTGCGTATTGCTGGCCGTTTGGATGTCGATACCACTGGCGCACTGATTTTAAGTGATGATGGCGGCTGGTTGCATCGTGTGACTAGCCCGCGTCATCAACATGCCAAAGTGTATGAGATGACATTGGCAGAGCCAATGGATGAAGCAGAACAGCAAAAAGCGGTACAAAAAGTAGCCGAGGGTATCTTGCTTGATGGCGACTATGAGCCAACCAAGCCGGCAACGTTAGAGTTTATGGACGAGACACATGCCCGTTTGACCTTGACCGAAGGCAAATACCATCAAGTAAAACGTATGATGGGCTACTTTGGTAATAAAGTAGACGCATTACACCGTGCCAGTATCGGTGGTGTGACCCTTGAAGGATTAGATAAAGGTGAAAGCCGTTTCTTAACCGAAGAGGAAGTGGCGAGCTTTTAACGCTTAAGCTTGGTGCTACGATTTTTAGTCATAACAATCATAAAAAATGGATGCTATTTGCATCCACTTTTTTGTGTCAGCTGCTCTGATAGCCGAGCAATATGGTCTACCCCAATACCGCAGCACCCACCAATAATCGTTGCACCATCCTGCTGCCACTGCGCTGCCCACTGAAGATAATTGTCTGGCGTGGTGTCTTGACGCAGCCCTCGCAGCTGGTCATTGGCCTGTTTGTTATTCTGTTTGGGTGCAAATGCGTTGGCGTAGACGCCAAGCTGGGTATGTGTATCTGCTGACTCAATAAGCTGTTTGGCAGTATTTAGCGCACTGCTCATTACCTCAGCCTGACTACAATTAAACAGTATGGCATCGACACCCAGTTCAAGCATTGCTTTTACCGCATCAGCGATAGACTCTCCTGAACGCAGCTTAGGTGAGTGCTGGGCCAGATATGCATCGCTTTGGGTGTCTGTTATCTCATCCAAATAGCTGTCGTCAAGGGTGAACGCTACCCAAAATGGTTTGGCTAAATGTTTGAAAGCTTCGGTGGTGTCTTTTATTTCAGTGTCCGTATCGACTGCTGCAAACTGGCCCACAACGTGATGCCAATATACCGCCTCTTTAATGCTGCTGACTGTTTCGGCGAGCCAAATATCAGCCACTTCCTGTTGATGGATAATCAGCGGTTTGGCGATAGACTCGGCTAGATTTTCATCAAATAAATCAGGGCGATATGAGCCAAATAATGGCGGTAGACAGCCTGCTATGCTTACCTTGGGTAGCGCTTTATTTTGGTTTTCTGCTTCTTGTTTGGCATCCGCTACTGCTTTGGCAGCCATCTCACTGGCCGTGCAGATTAGCGCTTTTGCCTCATCATAAAAGCGATCACCCAAATGAAATGGTGTCACTGCATAGCTATTAATCGTAATAATTCGCGAGCCTGCTCGGATAAAGTCGAGATGGGCCGCTGCCACCGTCTCAGGCGCTTCTTTTAATGCCAATGCTGACCATTCAGGCTGACGAAACGGTGCACCGCGCTGCTCAAGCTCTCGTCCCATACCGCCATCTAATAGAGTGACTGAGGGCGTTTTATTATCCGTATTCGTGACAGCTGATGCGAAGGTATGAGTCAAGGTGTGAGGCATAGGGCAGTTACCGGTTTGATGTTGTGGCATATTAAAGTGAATGTGACTATAAATGCGGTCAGATTAAAAAACAAGCGATCGTCAATAAACAGTAAAGGGTGTCATCACAGATTATCGAATCATCACATATTATCAAAGTAGGGCGAAGACCAAATTAGGGTAGCACCACATTTACCACTTTCCAGTCCACCAACCCTTCTCGCTGCATCTCGACCGTAACCGGATAGCCTTTGAGCTTACCTATGACGTTAAAGCAGTTAATTCCGCAGTAAGAAAGCTCAGGTTTGCTGCTGTCCTCTCCAGTTTGGACATGTGACTCAAGCTCACTTGATTGCTTATTCATCATCACATTAATTTGGTTTTTAATCACTGCATCGATATCACCACGCTGCACAATCATATCTTGAATTAGGGTTTGCAAGTTGACCTGATTACTGGCAATGGCCCATGCTGCTGTCAGCTCTTTGGTGGCCTGGTTAGCCTGACCTTGAGTGTTAATCAGGGTACTAATATTCTCCGGCGTTACTGCACGCTGCACGGCGCTGGCAATAAACTGATTGGCCGTTTGCTTTAATGGGTCACCGCCAATCTGTGCCACCATAGGATATTGGCTCAAGGTATTGGCAAAATTAGTGGTTAATTGCACTTCGATATTGGGCGCTAATTGCTCAAAGTCGATATAACTGATCAAGGTATCACCATCGTGAGCATCATAGGCATTTTTGATTTGGTGCGCGGTGTAGTAGGGCGAACCAAAAAATACAGCGGCAGCAACCAACAGAATAACGGTGAGAAGAGCAAAGATTTTTTTCATGGCAGAAGGTATTGTCTTATAAAATGAGAAGAGGATGCACTGATTTTATCATGCTTGCTTGATAAATGAGGTGTTAGTCACCATTAATGAGGCAAAGTAATCATTAATTTTTGTATTATTTTAACCCTTATGCACATTGTGTAAAATTTAATGCCTGTTATGCGTATGTTTCACATGGAACATAATAGGCAGATTGATAGGAGACTCCATGAGCAAGCGAGATTTTTACGAAGTTTTAGGCGTTGATAAAAGCGCAGATGAGCGCGAGATTAAAAAGGCCTACCGTAAATTGGCCATGAAGTACCATCCGGATCGTAATTCAGACGACCCAGATGCTGAAGAGAAATTTAAAGAAGCCTCTATGGCTTATGAAGTATTAAGTGATAAAGAAAAACGTTCTGCCTACGATCGAATGGGTCATGCTGCGTTTGAAAATGGCATGGGCGGCGGTGGATTTGGTGGTGCTGGCGCCGGTAACTTCCAAGACATTTTTGGCGATATTTTCGGAAACTTCGGCGATATCTTTGGTCAGTCTCGTGGTGGCGGTGGTCGTCAGCGCCGTGGCTCAGATTTACGTTATGTCATTGAGCTCACTTTAGAAGAAGCGGTTCGCGGTACCAAAAAAGAAATCAGTTTTACCGCCCCAGCCCCTTGTGAAACTTGTGACGGTAAAGGCGCAAAAGACGCGTCAGATATTGTTACGTGTAGTACCTGTGGTGGCCATGGTCAAGTGCGTATGCAGCAAGGCTTCTTTGCCGTACAGCAAACGTGCCCAGACTGTCATGGTACTGGTAAACAAATTAAAAACCCATGCCCAGACTGTCATGGTAGCGGCGTAAAAGACAAGTCACGCACCCTTGAAGTCTCTATCCCTGCCGGTGTTGATGATGGCGACAGAGTTCGTCTAGCCGGTGAAGGTGAAGCGGGCGGTGCTGGTGTACAAAGCGGAGACTTATATGTCGAAGTGCGTGTAAAAGAGCACCCAGTATTTAAACGCCAAGGCGCTGATTTATATATGGATGTGCCAGTTAGCATTACAGATGCAGCGCTTGGTAAAGAAGTGGAAATCCCAACCCTTGATGGCAAAGTGAAAATCAAAGTAGCGGAAGGCACACAAAGTGGCAAGCTATTGCGTGTTCGCGGGAAAGGCGTAACGCCTGTTCGTACCACGATGAAGGGTGATTTAATTTGCCGCATCATGGTAGAGACACCAGTGAATCTAAACCGTGAGCAAAAAGACTTGCTACGTCAGTTCCAAGATACGCTAGATGGTGACAGCAAACACGATCAGTCACCGAAGAAGAAGTCTTTTTTTGAAAAACTAGGCGATTTATTTGACTAGGTCAATCAGACTCTATAGCTAGATTTTAGCGTTAAAGTAGAGAGTCTTTTTTTAAGATAAGCGTTTAATGAGCCTGTATGTTTCACGTGAAACATACAGGATTTTTTCACCCTTAATTTTAATTATCACCTAACAGCCAATGCAGCACTCAAATTTAGCCTAGCGAATAATCATGCTATCATTAGCTCTATTAGTATACCCCTTATAAATAAATCAAAGGAATAGCGCAATGGCACAAACACAGTCAGACACCATCAATGTTGGTATTATTGGCGCTGGGGGCCGTATGGGCCGCATGCTGATTGAAGCTGTCAATAATAACCCAAAGACCACTTTATCTGCTGCTATTGAGCGAAGCGGCTCAAGTTTAATCGGCGTTGATGCTGGTGAACTGGTTGGGCTTGAGAAGAATAGTGTGGCACTAAGTGATGACTTAGAGTCGCAGCTAGACAAGATTGATGTGTTGATTGACTTTAGTTTGCCAGACTCAACTGAGAAAAACGTGCAACTGTGCGCCAAACACAAAGTTGCGATGGTGATTGGTACTACAGGCTTAAGCGATGCCCAAGAAGAGGTACTTAATGAGGCTTGCAAACAGATTCCTGTGGTCTATGCTGGCAACTATTCAACAGGGGTAAACGTCTCTTTAAAACTCATCGAGATGGCGGCCAAAGCCTTTGGTGAAACAGCAGATATCGAAGTGATTGAAGCGCACCATAAGCACAAAGTCGATGCGCCGTCTGGCACCGCTTATATGATGGCTAATGCCGCAGCGACGGCTCGTGGTCAGAACCTAAAAGAGGTAGCGTTATATGGGCGTGAAGGTCAAACTGGTGAGCGCAAGCAGGGCAGTATTGCTATCCATGCGATTCGCGGTGGTGAAATCATAGGTGATCACAGTGTGATGCTTATTGCTGATGGTGAAATGGTTGAGATTAAACACCATGCTCGTGAGCGTATGACCTTTGCTGCCGGTGCGGTACGTGCCTCTACTTGGGTTGTTGAGCAATTAGCGGGTCGTTACGACATGCAAGATGTACTCGGTCTAAAATAACGGATTTGGCCCAAAAGCTTTAGTCATTCTTAGTCCACTATAAAAGCCTTAATACCAGACATAAAAGAGCCTTATCCCTACGCAATGGGATAAGGCTTTTCTTTGTTTAGACACAAGCTACATAGCCTATTAAGCTTTGACTGACTCTGCTTGTTTCTCACGCATTTTAACCACTTTACGCACCTTGTCGCGTGCACGGGTCTGTTTTAGGCGTGACAAGTAATCCACAAACAGCACGCCATTTAAATGATCCATTTCGTGCTGAATACAGACCGCAAGTAGACCTTCAGCAATCTCTTCAAAAGCGTTGCCTTCACCGTCTAGGGCCTCAATTTTGACCTTAGTTGGGCGCTCTACTGAATCGTAGACATCAGGCACAGACAAGCAGCCTTCTTCGTATGGCTTTTTATCTTCAACCAATGGGGTTACTTTTGGGTTAATAAAGACGCGAGGATTGTCATTATTTTCAGACAAATCCATCACAATCAGTTGAATATGACGATCAACCTGTGTTGCAGCCAAGCCAATGCCCTTTGCGGCATACATGGTTTCAATCATGTCATCAATAAGCTGTTTGATGTCATCATCGACAGTTTTCACAGGCTCTGCGATAGTACGCAGACGAGGATCTGGATAACTTAAGATTGGTAATATGGCCATAATAAATCACACGGTTTGTTAAATGAATAAAGTATTGTACGTTATTATAAATAAATGAGGGAGAGAGTGCTAATTATCAAGGGCTAGCGGATAACTGGGCAGTATCATACACCTTAAAAACGAACTCAGAAATAACGAGTGAGTCATAATGCTCTAGAGAAGAGATAATGAACAATTAGGGCGTGTGGAACATTCGACCATGGCACTGGCGGCGACTATTTTTTAGTCAATATGCAGTGAAATTTTTGACGCTTAGTCATTCTAAGTTTGACAATTTCGCAATATATTGGCAAAAAAGAGTCCCGCCCCTGAGAACGGATTAAGCAAAGCACTGCTTTGCCCGTTCGCAAGGCGAGAGCTGTGCTCGAGTGAGGCTGATGCTAAAATCGCCCCAGACGTTGTTGCAAACCTAGTCAAGGTCTAGACATTAACTACGGTTTACGCCTAGTCTGAAACAATTTTAGCTATCAGCAGTGCTAATTTGCGAATGTTCCACACGCCCTAAGTATCTAAACACTCTAAAAACTAAATTAAAAAGTCAAAAAAAGCGGACTTAGCCAGTAAGTCCGCAAAACTCTACGATTTTTTCATTATTCTTTCTAACTTTGATGTTCTAAAGTTTTTTTAGAACATGCAAATAAGGTACCTAAGCACCTTATTTGTTTGCAATTTGATGTATTTCATTCACCACACTGCTTGTACTTGATATCTCATGTACCTAGCCAAACTTATTTTGAGTAGGTCAAATAAATTGGTGAATTATAGCTTACGTTTACCTGAGATTAGCTCATAGATAAATAGCAAGATGATGGCACCGATTACTGAGAATGCAAGACCCATGAAACCACCATTGGTACCGACACCGATCATGCTACCTAAGAAGCCACCAACAAGGGCACCAGCGATACCTAAGACTATAGTCATAATCCAGCCCATCGAGTCATTACCTGGTTTAATAGCACGAGCCAGTAAGCCGGCAACCAAACCAACAATTATCATCCAAATAAAATTCATAATCTGTCATCCTTTTTAGTAGGTTGTAATGTATCTTTTCTAATGTGTATATCCAATTTATAGGTACAAAAATCCATGTGTTAATTATCTTATCTGCACATAGATATTTTAATTTAAATTCTAGGCGATAACCTTAACCGGTGCTAAGAGATAAATGTTAAGCATGTACAAGCTATGTGATAAAGCGCGCTGAACTGGTTATAATTAGCAACATTTGGTTAACTAATTGTATTCTTTGTATTAACTTATGTTTTAGGTTAATAAAAATTACCTGCTAACAAACCAGTTTTATATTTAGAGATAGAGCAAGTCGCTCGTTTTTAAGCCAAAACAGAGAGATTTGGTGAATAGATAAGACACTAAAAAAGCGCCTGTTTAATGATTAGACAGGCACTTTTTCAGTCTGTATAGGGCTAGAATATTAGCTTAGTATCTAAGCTGTTTTCTATTTTTGTAGGACAGAAACCAAACGCTGATTTACGCCTTCAAATCCGCCGTTCGACATGATGATAATTGTGTCGTCTTTACCGGCTTGACCCAATTGGCTGATGATATGGTCAATCATTTTTTGAGTGTCATTCATCACGTACTGAGTATTATTAATGCCTTCAGCTTGCTCAATAACCTCGCTTAAGCCCCATTCAAGGCCAGCAGGCTCATACCAAATGACCTCATCCGCCAATTGTGCTGAACGGGCTAGATTGTCCTTATGTACACCAAGTTTCATGGTGTTACTGCGCGGCTCAATAATGGCCCAAATCTTAGAATCACCCAATTTCTTTTTGGCACCATCTAAGGTGGTGGCAATCGCAGTTGGGTGATGCGCAAAGTCATCATAAACACGCACTTTACTCGTTGTCTCTGCGGCACGATAGTCTAGGTCTGCAATCAGCTCCATACGGCGTTTGATACCAGAGAACTGCGATAGAGCGGCGCAGGCATCAGCAACAGAAATACCAATATTATAAGCGGCGGCAACTGCGACCATGGCATTCTCGACATTATGACGGCCACTCATTCCCCAATTAACGTCTGCACTAGTGCTCTCACCATTATCGGTATCATTAAAGTGAATACGGAATTGACTGCCATCTTCACTCAATAACTGTGCTCGCCACTGACTGTCAGTGCTCTGATTATCTGAGATTTCAGTGCGCCAAATCGGTGTCCAGCAGCCTTTATCAATGGTCTGCTCTAAGCTTGGCGTATTGGCCGGCATGATGATTTGGCCAGTGCTTGGTATCATACGAATCATATGATGGAACTGGGTTTGAATCGCTGCTAAATCTTTGAAGATATCAGCGTGATCAAACTCAAGGTTATTCAAAATAGCGGTACGCGGGCGATAGTGAACAAACTTAGAGCGTTTATCAAAGAAAGCTGAGTCATATTCATCTGCTTCAATCACAAAATAGCCACGCTCGCCCTCTGTATTTTCATCAGCACCTAAATAGCTGCTGTGCGCAAAGGCTTGGTTTAATCGATCATCATCGCTGTCAACCAATGGTACGCCGCCAATTAAAAAGCCAGTATCGATACCGCAGTACTGTAATACCCAAGCCAACATAGTGGTAGTTGTGGTTTTGCCATGTGTACCAGCAACGGCCAGCACATGACGCTTTTGTAGCACATGCTCGGACAAAAACTGCGGACCTGAAGTGTAGGCAATGCCTTCATTAAGCATATATTCAACGGCTTCAATACCACGTTTCATGGCATTACCAACAATGACCAAATCCGGTGCAGGCTGTAGATGACTGGCATCGTAACCTTCTTGAATGGTAATGCCTGCACGTTCTAGCTGAGTGGACATCGGCGGATAAATATTGGCGTCAGAACCCGTAACGGTGTGACCCAAATCACGGGCTAATAATGCAAGTGACCCCATAAATGTGCCACAAATACCTAAAATATGAACGTGCATGAAACCTCTTATTTCTATCTAATAAACAAATTACATGATGGACCACTTAAATAATTAAGCAGTGTGAGTATTAACGGGACGATTTAGAGTACGGTCTTTAAGGATACGCCACAGTACAAGCAAGTTTACGATAACCAGCGCGCTGAATAAGATAAGCGACTGTTCAGGGATACTTAAACCCATAAAGCGCCAGCTAACCACCGCACATTCGCCAGACCCTGCTAACACTTGGTGGATGACCTGCTGCATAGGTAGCGCATCCATCCAGTATTCTAAACCAGGACCACAGCTTGGTACCTGATCAGCCGGTAGATGCTGTATCCAAACATGACGGGCAGCAACGCCGGTTGACCATAGGATACCGGCCATCGAGCCTACCCATAATATCAAGCGTAGTGCCATACTTTTTGGGTTACCTAAGGCGGCAATTAATGAGAATATGCCCATCACAATCAAGCCGACACGCTGGAAAATACACAGCGGGCAGGGGTCAAATCCGCGTACATTCTGTAGATAGAACATGGCAAATGCCATGGCAACCACAGCAAAAAAGACCAGTACAGTATTTAAAAAACGATAAGACAGTAAGCGCTGCATAACAGGTTGCTCCTTGGCAACGTCAAAAAAGAGAGCTTTATTGAGCTATTTTAAACCTAAAATAACTCAATATAAAAGCCCGTCTTATGTCAGCCGTTTAGGTTTAAAGTAAGACTAAACGACTGACATATTAATCTCTTATATGAATAAGGCGCTCAGACAATGCCTTATTAGATTAGCGGTACTGCTGCACATAGTCGTAAAAGTCTTCTGTATCGCTTTGCTCTAAATCGTGCTGCTGAATCCAAGATTTTTCAGCCAATACCTCGTACATCGCACGGGTCTTAGGACTCAGTGTTTTTGACATAATCGAGTCACGATGTTGTAGTGCCAGCGCATGACCTAGCTGCCAAGTACTGCCCATTTGAGCAGTATCTGCCAATACTTGAGCCGATAAGGTCGCATCAGGATACACCGCTTTACCTAGCATTAAGGTCACTGCCACGCGGTAGTTATTACCACCATATTGGCTGTCTAGTAAAGTCGCAAAAGGCAACATGGCTTCTAAATGCTCACGCATCCACTCGCTAAGGGGTTTTTCGCCATCGCACGTTTGTACGGTTAAATCAGGCTGACGACCACGATTGACCACACGCTCTAAATTCTCAGCCAATACCGCATCTTCTTCAGGTAATAAGTCAGGAGAGTCAGTAAGGAGGCAATATAGTGCCAATACTTCTAGGAAGCACGCGGTAGACACACGAATACCGATGTCGCTATAAGGGTCTAAATCCACGGCTCTAAATTCAACATAAGCAATACCGCGCGCTTCTAACGCATGGCTTGGCGCTTCACCAGATTCGGCAACCTGCTTAGGACGAATCGGGCTATAGTATTCGTTTTCAATCTGTAATATATGATCATTAATCTGAATCGGATTACCGTCTTTATCATCAAGCCCTAAATCGCTAAAGCCTGAGAACGGGGTATTAATCGCACGGCGCAGACCGTCTATATATTCTGGCAGATTGTTATAACGGATATCTAATTGATCTTGCACGCTATTGGTATAGCCAAGCTTACTCATGCGTAGGCTTGTGGCCTCTGGCTTGTAGTAAGTTTTGCCATTCATCAAGTCTAAATCGTGTTTACGCCCAGTTAAGAAACAAGGACACACCGAAGGGCTAGCACCGGTTAGATACAGTACCAAGCTACTCATACGCTTAAAATTACGGATTAACCCAAGGTATTTGGCATTTTTAAATTCGGTCAGTGATTCTGTTTGCTCATTTTTTGGCACATTATCTCGCCATGTGGCAAACAAATCATCGCCAAATGATAAATTATAGTGCAAGCCAGCAATGGTCTGCATACGGCGGCCATAACGTACGCCAAGACCGCTACGATATAATGTCTTTAGACGGCCCACATTTGAGCTGCCATAATCGGCCAATGGAATGTCATTGTCATCAGAAGATAGCATGCATGGCATAGATAGAGGCCACATCAGTTCGCCAGACTCTTCCAGCGCTTGATACACCAACACATGCAGCTCGCGCAGCATATTCAGGGTTTCAGCAACAGTCGATTTAGGTGAAGTAATCAGCTCAAGCAAGCTCTCAGAGTAATCGGTCGTGATATACGGATGAGTCAGCTTTGAGCCTAGTGATTTGGGATGTGGCGTTTGCGCCAAATAGCCATCCGGCTGCATACGTAGGCCTTCTTTTTCGATACCACGCAGCATGCCTGCTAAGTGTTTACTAGATAACCAAGAGGGAATCAGGGCACTATGGGGGGTGATTGCTTCAGTCATACAATAATCTCAAATCAATTAGGCACATCACTGTCAGTCGCTATTATTAGTCGTTATATTCAGTAGATGTATAAGGGGGTTTTGCCAAAAAATAGTTACTAATTAAGCAGTTAAATTAGTGTAGCCTAAACCCATTAAAAAATCATGCGTGCTTACAAATGATAGTCAAATGGTTTCTATTTTATTCACACTCGAATAAAGGGTGGTTTGCAGCGCTCAAATAAGCAAAAGGCCGCTATATACTGATTAAATAGCGGCCATATCTATTTTGGCAATCCCTTTAGCGTCGTCCAAATTAGGCGGTACAAATAAAAATCGTATTATCAAAGAGCCATGTCATCAACGTACCGAGTTATCAATAGGTCAATCCATTAAACGCCCGTTAAATACTGGTAGCTTAGATCCGTGACAATTAGATAGAGAATGATGAGCCGCAGCCGCAAGTGGTTGTGGCATTAGGGTTAACGACAACAAAGCGCGCCCCTTCTAATCCTTCCGTATAATCAACCGTCGAGCCTTCTAAGTATTGGTAACTCAATGAATCAACCAATAAGGTCACATCTTCGTTTTCAAAGCGGGCATCTTCATCGCCCACTTCGTCAGCAAAGTTGAACCCGTAAGAGAAGCCTGAGCAACCGCCACCAGTGACGTATACTCGTAACATTAAATTGTTATCGCCTTCTTCTTCACGTAATTTGCGTACTTTTCTTGCCGCACTATCAGTTAAGGTAATGGTTGTCATAATATCCTCGTAAAGTACTAAACTTCACTTAACATAAAATCAACGGCTCGTTAAACCACGTCTTTGCAGTTAACAAAGCGCATCGGCTTAAAACAGAGTAAAATGGTCAGACCATGACCCGTGAGAACTGATTTTATGATTATTTAAATTATCGGTCATTCAGTATAGCATAATGAGGCATAATGCCTGATTTTCAACATTCTGTACGTCAATATAGATAACTATTTTTGTTTGTTTTATTTTAAAGTCGCTGTCATACCTTACGTTTAAGCCGAATATTAGCCGGACTAGGCCTGCTATTGAATAACAAAGCTTATATATGAGCGCACATCCCTATACAATACACCTAATATTGTCCTGATTTATATCCATTTTCTAAATACCTTTATTGAGAAAATTAAATTGAGAAACACCAATATAGTCAATGCCTTGCCAAGCAGACTGTATTGCCGATGTTCGTTTCTAAACCGATAACCATTAGCAAACCCAGAAGTGATAAACCATGATTGAATTTAATAAAGTTAGTGTTCGCCGTGATGGCCGAGTACTATTTTCAGACGCCACCTTTCAGATCCATCCTGGTCAAAAAGTAGGCTTAACTGGCAACAACGGAACTGGAAAATCCACCCTATTTGGGGTGATTTTGACCTATATGGGCGAGCATACCTCAGATGAGCTCACCATTGATGCTGGTAATATTAGTATCCCCAGTGGCTGGGATGTGGCGCATATGGCGCAGGAAGTAGAAGGCAGCAGCCAGCCTGCAATTGATTATGTGCTAAGCGGTGACAAAGAGTGGTATCAGATTAACCAAAAAATGATGGCGCCTGATGCGCTAAGCGATGATGAGATTGCCCAGTTATATCAGCGTTTTGACGATATTGATGGTTACCGTACCCCGACCACCGCAGCGCAAATTATGGCCGGCCTTGGTTTTAAAGCCAATCAACATGATTTACCAGTGAATGACTTCTCAGGTGGTTGGCGCATGCGTTTAAACCTTGCCAAAACCTTGATGAGCCGAGCTGATCTACTATTACTTGATGAGCCAACCAACCATTTGGATTTGGATGCCATCTTATGGTTAGAGGAATGGATTGCTAAATTTAATGGCACTGTACTGCTCATCTCGCATGATCAAACCTTCTTAGATGCGACCATTGGCTATATTTTGCACGTCGAAAATCAGCAAATGACCTTATACACCGGTAATTACACTCAATTTGTGCGTACCCGTAGTGAGCGTTTGGCTCAGCAGCAACAAGCCTTTGAGAAGCAGCAAGAGACCCGTGCACATTTAGAAGATTTTGTGCGTCGTTTCCGTGCCAAAGCCTCAAAAGCCAAGCAAGCACAAAGCCGCTTAAAACAGCTAGAGCGAATGGCGGATTTGTCACCGGTAATGGCAGACAATCCGTTCTCGTTCCAGTTTTATGAGCCGAGCCACATGAGCTCACCGCTTATCTCATTAAAGTCAGCAGACATTGGTTATAACGGTGTGCCGCTATTAACCAATACCAGTTTGCAAATTACCCCAGACACCCGTATCGGTTTACTCGGTATGAATGGTGCTGGTAAATCGACATTAATTAAAGCGTTAGTGGGCGAGCTTGAGCCGATGAGCGGCAGCTATAAAGTATCGGACACATTGCATATTGGTTACTTTAACCAGCATCAAATGGACAGCTTGGATGCCGAAGCGACGCCAATGATTATGATGCGCCGTATTGCTGGCAAGACCTCCGATGCCGAACTGCGTTCATTCTTGGGTAGCTTTGATTTCCGCGGTGATCGCATTGATACGCCAAGTAAACTGTTCTCAGGTGGCGAGCGTGCACGATTGACCTTAGCGCTTATTGTGTGGCAAAAACCGAACGTCTTAGTACTCGATGAGCCAACCAACCATTTAGATTTGCAAATGCGCCAAGCATTGACTATGGCACTTCAAGGTTTTGCCGGCGCCGTGGTTCTGGTATCGCATGATCGTGAACTGATTGCTAACGTGTGTGATGAGCTATATCTGGTACATGATGGCAAGCTGCAAGAATTTGATGGCGATGTGTCAGATTACGGCAAGTGGCTATCTGAGCAGCGTAAATCAGACGCCAAAGAAGCAGCAAAAGAGACCCGTGATGCCAAAAGCGCACAGGCGACCGCTGATAAAAAAGCGGAAGAGGCCAGAAAAGCGGCTGCTGCCAAAGCCGCTGAGGACAATCAGTTGACTAAAGAAGAGCGCCGTAAATTAGCCGCCGAGCAGCGCAAACTGACCGCGCCAATTCGTAAGCGTATTGAAGTGGCTGAAAAGCAGTTAGATAAATTAAACGTTAGCTTGGCTGATTTAGAAGAAAAGCTGGCCGATACATCGCTGTATGATGATGACCGTAAAGATGAGCTATTAAAGCTGCTTGACGAACAGGCCACTTTGCAGCAAAAACAGGCGGAGCAAGAAGAGGTTATGCTTAACGCAATGACTGAGCTCGAGCAGTACGACGCTTAAAATAGCCTAACTAGGGCGTGTCCGCAATTCGTACGATTACATTTAAATGGGCTAAAAATAGCTAAATCTTGTCATACTGCCTCAAATAACGGGTAAATATCTCGATATTTACGGCATTGCTTTCTTTGTCTGACTGCGATTTATCTTATTTTTATTACCATTTTTAAAATGAGGACACGCCCTATAATGACTTGTTATCAACACGAGCCTACCTATGTAGGCTCTTTTTTTGTTTAAATGGGCTTAAATTGAGGCTAACACAGTCAAAATCAGTAACTACAATAGCCCTTTATCGACCTAATATTAAAGTTTTATTAACGCAGCACCACAAAAAATATGAACAACCACCCGTGAAATATGAGTTAATAACCCTTATATAGACAGACATGTAAACGTAACTCTTTGGACCGCTTAAAAGGATAATAACAATGGCAGATAAAAGTTTTTATGACGTTTTGGGTGTCAGCAAAGATGCCACAGAACAAGAAATTAAAAAAGCGTACCGAAAGCTTGTGCGTAAATATCATCCTGACGTGAGCGACGTTAAGGATGCTGATGAAAAAATCGCTGAGATTAACAATGCCTATGAGACGCTAAGAGACAAAGACAAGCGTGCAGAATATGATGCTATGCAGTCTAACCCATTCGCCGGTGCAGGCGGTGGTTTTGGTGGTGCAGGCGGCTTTGGCAGTGGTGGCAGCACTCAAGGTGGCTTTAGATGGGAAGACATCAAAGATCAGTTCGGTGAGGGCGCCCCATTTGGTAGTGGCAGCTTCCGCTTTGATGATATTTTCTCAGCATTTGGTGCCGGCCGTGCACAATCTAGCCGTCAATCGACACAATCAGGCTTTGATGGATTTGACCACTTCGGTGGTGCTTATGCCGATACCGGACCTGCGCCGGGTCAGGATCAACATGCCGAGATTAATGTCTCATTAGAGTCTGTATATAAAGGCGATGACTATAGCATTAAATTAAACGTACCGACTCGACAAGCCAATGGTAGCGTTACTCACGAACAAAAGACGCTAAAAATAAAAGTGCCAAAAGGCATCACCGAAGGCAAGCAAATTCGCCTAAGTGGGCAGGGTGCGGCAAGTTATACCGGTGGTAAAAATGGTGATTTGTTCTTAAAAGTTGTCATTGATCATGCCGACAATATTCGTTTAGAAGGGGCCGATGTGTACCAAACTGTCAATATTACCCCTTGGGAGGCAGCGCTGGGTGAGAAGATTAACGTCAGCACGCCGGCCGGTACATTGGGTGTGTCTATTCCTAAGAACAGCAAATCAGGCAATCATTTGCGTATTAAAGGAAGAGGTATTCCGGCTAAGCAAGCAGGTGACTTGTACCTGACACTGAATATCGTCAATCCAGAGATTACCAGTGACGCTCAAAAAGAGGCTTTTGAGGCATTAAAAGCCAGTTTTGCTGAGACCAATATTCAGCGCTGATAGCGTCAATAGATGTACTGATGCCACCATAAAAATAAAAGTATAAGAGGACAGTTATCATGCAACATTCAAATGAGTTTAATGATCTGGTCATGACCTTAGATGAGCTAATCGCCGCCTGTGGTCAAGAGCCAACCTGGGTGATGTCATTAATTGAAGAAAATGTAATTGAATATGATGTGCCTGAGACGCAGCAATTTACGGGCTATCAATTAGCGATAGTACGCCGTGCGTCACGTTTAAGCCGTGACTTTGATGCCAGTGTGCCGGCAATCGGGCTGATTTTAGAGCTGCTCGATGAAGTAGAGCAGCTGCGTCAATATAAGCGTCAACAAGAAGCAGCGACGCATTGTGTGTATACTATCGAAGTCGATATGCAACAAAAATAAGCGCTCGTGTTTAAACGAAGCGTTATTGATTTGCAGCCAATAAAAACCTCAGTATCTTTGGATACTGAGGTTTTTTAATGTGACTTTTTAGGGTCTACGGCTTAACAATGGTTTAAGCAGGTTGATTTTTCATCACTGGATCAGCCGCTGCAGTGAATAACACGTCAGTTGACGAGTTAAGCGCTGTTTCTGCAGAATCCTGTACCACACCAATAATAAAGCCGATAGCAACCACTTGCATCGCCATATCGTTCGGAATATTAAACAAGCTACAAGCCAGTGGAATCAATAGCAATGAACCACCTGCTACACCAGAGGCACCACAAGCAGCGACTGTCGCTACCACACTGAGCAGTAATGCTGAACCGAAGTCGACGGGCACACCTAAGGTATGTGCTGCCGCTAAAGTCAGCACGTTAATGGTAATCGCAGCACCGGCCATATTGATGGTCGCGCCTAGTGGTAGAGTTACCGAATAAGTGTCTTCATGCAGACCTAAATCAGCCGCTAGTTTCATGTTAACAGGAATGTTGGCTGCTGATGAACGGGTGAAGAAGGCAGTGATACCTGATTCACGTAGGCATCTAAATACTAGTGGGTATGGATTGCGGCGGATATTAAAGGCCACAATAATTGGGTTCACCACTAAAGCGATGAACAACATACAGCCAACCAAGATAGTTAGCAGACGTGCGTAACCCATTAGAGCATCAAAGCCTGTTTCGGCAACAGTATTTGCCACTAGACCTAAGATACCAATTGGCGCAAAGGCAATGACAAAGCGAACCACGCTTGAGATGGCGTCTGATAAGTCAGATACCATGGTGCGCGTTGATTCAGAAGCTTTACGTAGCGCAAAACCGATAATCACGGCCCACGCCAAGATGCCCATATAGTTGGCATTAGCGATGGCATTAACTGGGTTATCAACCAAATTCATGAGTAAGGTGGTCAATACTTCTTTTAGGCCAGATGGCGGCGCGCGGTCTGCAACCGCTTCGATAGTGGTTAAACCGATGAGCTCGGTTGGGAATAAAAAGCTGGCTGACACAGCCGTTAACGCTGCGAGGAAGGTGCCAAACACGTACATAACCAGTACTGGCTTGACATGAACCTTGCCGCCGCTTTGATGTTGGCTAATGGCTGCCATCACCAGAATAAATACTAAGATAGGGGCAACCGCTTTTAACGCACCCACGAATAAAGTACCTAATAGTCCTAAGGCGATACCGACTGAGGGTACAAGCCAGCCTATTAAGACACCAAGCACCAGCCCAATAATAATAAGGGGAACTAATCCGATGCGTTGATACAGGTCAATAATGGCTCTCATAAGCACTCCGTGCAATGAGTTACTCACGATGAGTAACGATAATAATTTAAAAAAGTACACAAAAGCAGGCAGAGCCTCTGCTTTGCTTTGAGTAAGGGAATAGAAAAAGATAGGATAACGCGTATCAATGCCGTCAAAAAGAGGTCTCAAACGCAGAAATGGTGCGGGAGGTAGGCAAGAGTTATAAGGTAGAACCTTAGCGTACTATCAATTTGATAATTTGATTATACAAAAGATAACTTCATCTGCAAGAAATAAGTAAAAATTAGCCTGACCTATAACGATTGGTTAATTAAAGACCAGAGGGTTTTTGCTGCTTTACTGAGAGGTTAACGGATAGACGATGCCTTAGATTGGCTTATTATTTTGATAAGAAGCGACTAAGTTTTTGAAATAATTAGAATAATCGTAATGATTAAATCGAATAGTGAATAAGCTCAAAGCCTAAATTCTGATAAATGCGGTATTTATCACGGCCTTGTTGTTTACTTATTTCATCTGGAGTGATGATTTCCAATACCCGTTCAGGTAGGCTGCTGTTGTTTTTTAACGGCAAAGCTGCTGCGGCTAAATTCAGAACCACGCCATCGAAGTTATCAGGTAGGCTCGGCATTAACGTCACCGGTGCAGATAACATATTAGCGCTAATCGGTCCCTCCTCAATTAAATTATGAGGTACAAAACTGCTGGGATTAAAGTCCCATAACCGAGTATCAAGCTGCTTTAAGCGCTCAACCTTATCATCGACCACGACCAAGCTATAGTCACTTTTTTTGAGTACCGTTTCGGTCAATTTGCAGACAAAATTAAGCACCGCCTCAGCATCAACGGCTGCAGCGGTGTTAGAACTATCGGACGAATGAGCGTTTTGAGTGGCAGCGACCGAGGTCATAAAGCGCTCACTCAAAACGTAAAAACTAATTTGCATCAGTATTTACTGATTAGCCATATTTTTTAGATACTGCATAAATAGTGGTACAGGACGACCGGTTGCCCCTTTGTCTTTACCTGACTTCCAAGCGGTACCTGCGATGTCTAAATGCGCCCAAGCTTGACCTTCTTCAATAAAGCGCGATAAGAAGCAAGCAGCGGTCACAGCACCGGCTGCACGGCCACCGATATTTTGGATATCAGCGATTGGAGAGTCGATTTGAGTTTGATACTCATCGTCCATTGGCATGTGCCAGATAAGATCGCCTGACTGATCACTGGCGTTTTCTAATTCGAATAATACGTCTTCATTGTTACTAAATACCGCAGAGCGCACATGACCCAGTGCAATCACGCAAGCGCCGGTTAATGTCGCTACATCAATAATAGCGCGTGGGTTGTAGCGCTGTACGTAACATAAAGTATCGGCCAGTACCAAACGGCCTTCCGCATCTGTGTTTAAAATCTCAACACTCTTACCATTCATCGCTTTCACGATATCGCCAGGACGAGTCGCTTCACCTGATGGCATGTTTTCTGCACAAGCTAATGCACCCACAACATTGATAGGCAGGCGTGCTTCACATAAGGCTTTAATGGTACCTAATACAGATGCTGAACCGCCCATATCAAATTTCATCTCATCCATAGCCGCGCCAGGCTTGATAGAGATACCGCCTGAATCAAAGGTTACGCCTTTACCCACTAAAACGATAGGCGCATCATCGGTGTTGTTAGTAGCGGCTTTGGTCGCTTTTTTGGTTTTGGCTTTGGTTGGTAGCTTTTCTGCCACAACTTTTAGGTTGCTGGCGAGCGTGTCTGCAAGGCCGACGCTTGGCACATCACTGGCAATGTTAGATTTGCCTTGATATTCCATAATGACCAATTGACCTTCACGTGCTGAGCCACGTGCCACAGATAAAAAGCAGTTCATACCCAGCGCTTCCATCTTTTTCTCGCCCAGTACAGTCACTTTTAATAAGTCAGGGTATTTTGCTGCAAGTGCTTTGGCTTGTTCTGCCATATAAACTGGGAAACAAACGTTACCAGGCTCGTTCGCCACATCACGTGCCAGTGACTGACCGCTATGAACCGCAGTGGCATAATCCACATCTGCTTGTTTGATAGACTGAGATAGGATGTTTATTTGGGTTAATGAAGGTTTGCTTTGCTCTGATTTGTATTTATCAAAACGATAGCTTGCGTTTAATAGCTCTAGTGCAAACTGATGTAGCGCGTCGTCTGATAAATCGTCACCAACGGCAAGCGTTAGCTCACTAACACGCTTTTGCGCAGCGTTGTATAACGCAGTGGTGATTTTTTGAATGGTGCTGTTACTTAGTTTGTCTGTATTGCCTACGCCCACTAGTAATAATTGTAGTGGCGCTTTTTTGTTGTCTGCTGCTAAGGCGAAGTCAGCGGTAATATCGCCAGCTTTACCTTTAAAATCAGCCGCTGCAATTAAGGCTTCAATACGAGGCAGATACGCATCTAATGTGCCATCATTTGGGCCAAGAAGGTGGCCGTTTTCATCAACCAAGACCGCTAGGCATTGTGATTTCAGATTCGTAGCCGTCGATTTTTTTAGTAATTTTTTGGCAGTAGGTTTTGGTAGGCTATTGGTAACTGTCAGGGTTAAACTCATGATAATTCCTCTTTTTTATTTATGACGGTTTATTAATCCGGCTATTTAAGGGTTATTGAAACGGTGGGTAAACAGGTCTTTATTGTTATGGCAATTATTTAGCTATTCGATCAATAGCTCTTTATCGTATGCAAATTTACCTATCTTACTTACGCAAATAAACAACACAATAGGTAGAGCGCTATAGAATGATTAAAAATTAAAAGTTAGACGCCAATTTACTCAGTTATTTAGCACGGCATGGGCCTGTTATTAGGGGATTATTAATAAAGGCCGAAAGTCGGCTTATTAAAGGGCCATAGTCTAGCATATAGATACTCGTAGCAACATTGCTAACCTATGCTAAGTAGAATCATGCTAGGATATACAGCCATATCTTACACCGAATATCGCTATCATCACGACAATGCTTACGATTATAATACGCCAGTGTTATGTTGCCATAAAGTTGATGTTGTGGAATGATAATCGGCCGTAGTAGGGTAGGGGTAAACTGCCTCTACAAAGGCTATTTATGGCAGGATAATCAAATGAGGTTCATCCGTGATAACGCTTCGCTTTGATAGCTGATTTAATTAAAATGACAATAATCGTATATTTAACCCTATTCCATCCTCCTTTTATAATTTGAGTTTGCCTGTGATTTTACGCCGATATATGACCCGACAAGTCGCCTCAACCACCGCATTGGTACTGGGGTTTTTGCTGGTGCTGCTATTAGGCGGACGCATGATTCGCTATTTCGGTATCGCAGCAGAAGGGCGCCTTGATGTGGGGCTGTTGTTTGCCATTATTGGCTACAATTTACCCTACTTTTTAGAGTTGGTATTACCGCTGTCCTTTTTTATTGGCTTAATGCTGGTATTTGGTCGTCTGTATGTCGATCATGAAATGGCGGTACTAAATAGTAGTGGTATCTCGCGCGGACGTTTGGCTCGGCTGATTATTCCATTGATTTTGGCGTTGTTTGTTGCCGAAGCCGGTCTGTCTTTATTTGGCAAACCATGGGGCGTCAGAAACTCAGATAATATTTGGCAGCAGCAGTCGATTAGTAGCGCCTTTGACTTGATTCGTCCGAAGTCATTTATTAGCAGTGATGATTATCATCTGTATGTCGGTTCTATGAATAAGGATAGAACGGAGCTACAAGACGTTATTCTAATTCAGACTGCCGATGAGTCTGGTACCACCAATAGTACTGTTGATGACACCATAGAGGCACCGGTTGATGCTCAGACGATTGAGAAAGAGATGAGTCGAGTGGTGTCAGAGGATATGCCGGCAAGTGCAGAGGCTGATAGTGAAGATAAACCGCTGCAAGAAGACCAGATGACCACCATTATGGCCAATCCTATGGCGGCGCAGCAAAGAGCTCAAAATGGATCAGATAATGACATACCTCGCGATACCATTGTACTGGCAAAGCGTGCGATTCAGGTTAAGGGTAGCGAGGAGAGCAATCGC
Source organism: Psychrobacter sp. CX16 (assembly GCF_057396245.1). Lineage (NCBI taxonomy): Bacteria > Pseudomonadati > Pseudomonadota > Gammaproteobacteria > Moraxellales > Moraxellaceae > Psychrobacter > Psychrobacter sp. CX16. The sequence goes on along the minus strand of NZ_JBXYJF010000001.1, from coordinate 85,871 downwards.
ACTCAGTTAGATTTATTGCAAGGTCGCCGCTATCAAGTGGGTGCCGATAGCTTGGTCTACAATCAGGTCAGCTTTGAGCGTTATCGTATCAGTATCGACAGACCGCCAAGCGATGTGATTACTGAGGATAATGTTACTACCCAAACACTGCCTGTATTATGGCGTGTGGCCACTGGGCGCTCATTACCGGTGATGAATAGTGAAACCGCTGAAGGTGGTGAATCAGCGCCAGTGACGCCAACAGAGCAAGAGATTCTACCGGCACAAGCAGAGCTGGGTTATCGCTTGGCACTGCCATGGCTGATACTGATTGCCCCGATGTTAGCAGTACCGCTAGCACAAGTAAGGCCTAGGCAGGGACGCTGGTTAAGACTGCTACCGGCCATTATGATTTTTACAAGCTGTGCACTGGTGATTATCTCGCTAAAAAGCGCAGTCGCTAAAGGCACTATGCCAGTCTGGGTCAATGCGCTGGCAATCGTCGCCTTTGTTCTATTAGCACTGTATCTAAACTGGGCAAGCCGTATTCGTCACAGAGTTCGCTTTAACCTAGAGCAGCGGGCACAACAAGCAAATAAAGGCAATAATGATGAGACAACAAGCGGAGGCCGGTCATGATTAAAAAACGCTCTGACCACGCTACTGCACCGACCGGTGTTAAGTCAGGTCAAATACTGTCACGCTATGTAAAAAAGAACGCATTATTGGCCATGCTGTTTGCGGTATTGGGCTTGTGGGGATTGCAGCTAATCTTCGCTTATTTAGAGCAGTTAGAAAAGTTCAATGATACTTACACCTATGTCGACGCTCTAAAATACATTGCCTATCGCTCGCCTTACTTTTTAGAGCAATTTACCCCGACTGGTGCCTTGTTAGGCGCTGTTATTGGTCTAGGTTTGCTTGCGAATAATTCAGAGTTGGTGGTGATGCGTGCCGCCGGTCTAAGTATTTATCGTATAGTAGGCTGGGTGTTACAGCCGGCGTTTATCTTTGTAATTATCGCCTTATTAGTTAACCAATATGTGTTGCCACAAACCAATCTAAAAGCCAGTCAAATCCGCAAACCGGATACCGCTTTATTGGCCTCGGTCAATGGCTATTGGACCTTGCAAGATGCGCCAGATAGAGTCGATGACTCTGGCAATATCGGCCATAACATCCTATATATCGATTATGCGGATGCGAACGGTAATATCGGCACGGTTAAACGTTGGCACCTTGATGGCGATAACAACCTAACAGCAGTCTCTAAAGCGACTGACGGCACTTATTTGCCGCATACGGATACCCAGATAGCAGCAGCACAGAAGCACGCATCAGACGATGATTCAGCACGCATCAATCATCAATGGCAATTAAATAACGTCACCACTTTGCAATTGGCAGAGCGCGCGTCTGTTTCCAATGCTGCATCAACCATTAATACTGAAGTAGCAGAGGGGTCATCGCAACTTGGGCCTGCGCCGCAAAGTAGAGCAATGCAGTCTAGCAATATTATTCTAAATAATGAGCCGCTAGTAACGCAGCAAGGCATCAAGAGTGACATCATCACCTTGCCATTATCGCCAAGCTCGGTATATCTATTGACTCGCCGTGCAGAAGACTTGTCGCTGACCCAATTGTATGAGCACAAGCGCTTCAATGCGTCGCAAGGCACACGCTCTTTAGAGCACGAAGTGGCATTTTGGCAGAAATTATTGTCACCGTTTGCCATTTTGTCATTGGTAATTGTTGCCTGTTCGTTTGTATTTGGCTCATTACGTACGCACAGCTTAGGATTACGTATCGTGGTGGCCTTAGTATTTGGATTATTCTTTAGCTACATGCAGGATTTAACCAGTTTTGTAGCGTTAGCAACTGGCTTCTCGCCATTATTGATGGTGTTATTACCTATCATTGGTAGTGCGCTATTTGGTTTTTATTTGATCAGACGCCAAGGCTAATTTACCTTTAGCGTTAGAATAAAAGAAGCCCCGTCTTAATTAAGACGGGGCTTCTTTTATTCTTTAATAGCACGGGTAATGGTATAGGTTTTACCCTGTTTTACTTTATCGGCATTACCAAATACTTCGGTAAATGCCCGTTTCATAAACTGGCGTAGACCATTAATTGTCACCACATAAAAACGGCCACCGGTACGCAGTTTGCTGTAGGCATCTAGTAAATATAAATAATGCTGCTCTTTACCCACTTTGGCAGGCAAGTTCGACATCACGAGACTAAAGTCTTTATTGGGGTCGACATGGTTAAAACCATTAGACAGATGCACATCAACATTGCTTAAGCCATTTTTCTCGCAGTTACGGCGCGCATATTCTACTGCCATAAAGTCTTTATCAATCAGCGTATGCTTCCCTTGAGGGCATTCGCGTGCTGCTGTCATGCCAAGCACGCCATAGCCACATCCCAAATCGATTGAGTCATCATCACTTTGGAAATCAACATGATCTAATAGCATTAGACTGCCGGCATCAAGCTTCTCTGGTGAGAAAATCCCCCAGGTGGTAGTGAAATGCATTGGCGTACCAAGCACGTCTTGGGTAAAGGCGATATCTTCGCGCCAGTGTTTGGCTTTGTCTAATAAATCAGCAGGGGGTCTGTGAGTCATGGTAATGCCTTAATTTAAATTTGAAAGGACGATAAAGTTGTAATAGCAAAAAGCTTAAAGGGTATAAAGCTATTATTGATAACAGGTAGACAGTTATTTAGAGCCGTGTTCAATAATCCAATCTACCAAGCTTTGGAAATCATCAAAAGCAGCGGTAGGATTAAGCTTGCGAATATCTTGGCCGTAATTATACCCGTAAGACAGCCCAAGTGTGTCCATCTTGGCATTTTGACCCGCTAAAATATCATTTTTTGAGTCGCCAATCATTACCGCCTTATCAGGAGTCACGCCAAGTTTATCGCAGACATAAAGTAGCGGTTCAGGGTCAGGCTTTTTGGTTGGTAAGCTATCACCGCCGAGTACTTGCTCGAATAAATCCTGCCAGCCAAAACTCTCTAGAATCTTTGGTACAAAGCGAATGGGCTTATTGGTCACTAAAGCAAGCTTAAATCCAGCTTGCTTTAACTGTTTTAGACCGCTATCCACATTCGGGTAGGCGACCGTCTTACTGCCGCTAATTTGCTTGTAGGCATCGAAGAAGACTTGTTCGGCATGGTCAGCCTCATCTTGGCTTAATTGGCCCTCTACGACGTTTACATTACCAACTAGCGCACGCTCTACCAGCATCCTTGAGCCATTGCCGACCCAGTTACGGATGGTATCAATAGGGTAGGTCGGTTTGCCCAAGGTAGCCAGCATATTATTCACCGCATCGGCCAAGTCTGGCACGCTGTCTATTAAAGTCCCATCAAAATCAAAGATCAGAAGTTGTTTCGGACTCGTATTGGTCATGGTGATAGTCCTTAGATTAAGTTTGTTGAATAGATTCTATGACTTTATTCGATGTCCTTATATTTTTCGCGGTGTTCTTTTTTCATTTTCAGATAGGTCTCATTGGCGCGGCACAAATCCCACTTTTGTTTAAAGATACGGGCCGACTCCGCTTTAACCGGATCTTCCTCGTCACGAGGTAGCTCGTCACGTCCATGTGCGCCGCTTTGACCTTTCTTGTCATCGGGGACAGGACCTTTGTATTTTTTGCCACCTTTATGATTGGCGTAGCGGCGGGCGCGGGTATAGCCCATTTGTAAGAACTTGCGCGCCATATCAGCACCGACAAAATCATCCTTGTCTAAATAATCCAAAAACATCTGATAGATTTTTTCGCTACTCTCAGTGGCTATATCCGGTGTGGCAAATCGCCAATGCGGTAAAATCTCGGATTTGTAAGGTTCAACCAGTAACACCCCTTGCTCACCACGGCCGACCCGATACAGTTCAGGATGTTCACGTAAATTAAGATTTTTATAATCGAGGTCGTAATCGAACTCTCGCATTCATGATACTCCTGCATGGCTTATAGTCGGCAATTTAAGCTTGTGACTTATGTTTAATACGCCGTCTTATAGGTTATTTAGCATTTTTATATAACCTATTATAGGTAACCACCGTACCGCTGCGAGTATAGATTGAGTAAGAAATTTTAAGTATAAAAAAACCCCCAAACTAATTTAGCTTGAGGGTTATCTATGCTTGTTAAGCAGAATTTAGCATAAAGATGGTGGCTCGAGGCAGAATCGAACTGCCGACACAAGGATTTTCAATCCTTTGCTCTACCAACTGAGCTATCGAGCCGTCTTTATGAGGTCGCTATTAAACTAAATATTCGAAGATCTGTCAACACCTTTTTTAAAAATAAGCAAAAATAATTGAAAAAAGACGGTTTTTTTTAAGATTTAACTCGTATAAGTTCGTATTCGCTCATAATTCGGTGAATATTATCATCAGAGGGCATAAATTGACGCACCCCTTTTCGAACCTCTTTATCATAGACCAATTTGATGAATTTGGCGTCAATACCACGATTGACGTTCTCAGGATGCATCGCTAGATACTGTAGACGCTTGGTATCGGTTTGACCGTCATCAAAACAGCCTACGGCCGCAATGGGTTTGTCATTAAACATCCCCACATACATCAGATTGCCGCGCTTAAAGGCCGCATTAAACAGCGCCATGACCGCCTCGCTATCAGCCAAATCTCCAAGATTGGCATTTTCAGCAGTGTATAGCTTGGCGATACGCTCACGCAGCTCTCCATCATGAGTGGTTTCACGCATGATAGGCGCGTCAAAAGAATTAATAGCAATGGCTTCTAATGGCATAAAGACTGTCCCAAATAATAATAAGCGTTTATGATACAACAAGGCGTGTAAACGTAATTTTGGCAAACCAATTCCTATATTTTAGCAAACATTACTTATGGGTATAGTAGGAATATGGCTTAAATTCAGTACGTTTGCTATTATCATGACATTGCTGTTAAAAACAGACACTTTATTGTTATAAACTTCTACAAATAAGCCAATTATTAGTGAGCCAATTAGCCATGACTACTCAAATCAGCCCGAACCCAGCCGAGCGTCCTGCACGTATCGCCAGTGTTACCCGTGATACCGCCGAGACTAAAATTAGCGTAACGGTTAATCTTGACGGCACCGGCCAAGGCACCATTGATACGGGTGTCCCTTTTTTAGACCATATGCTTGACCAAATTAAGCGTCATGGATTATTTGATCTCGATATTACCTGCAAAGGCGACGTCGATATTGACGACCATCATAGCGTTGAAGATACAGGGATTACGTTGGGTCAAGCTTTTGCTAAAGCGCTGGGTGATAAAAAAGGCATTCGCCGTTATGGACATTTTTATGCGCCGCTTGATGAATCATTATCTCGTGCGGTGGTTGACATCTCAGGTCGTCCGGGTCTACACATGGATATCCCGTTTACCCGTGCTTATGTCGGTAAATTTGATGTGGATTTATTTAGCGAATTTTTCTTTGGTTTTGTCAATCATGCTTGGATGACGGTGCATTTGGACAACTTAAAAGGGGTGAATAGTCACCACCAGATTGAGAGCACCTTTAAAGCTTTCGCTCGCGCACTACGTATGGCCTGTGAATATGATGAGAGGGCTTTAAATACACTACCGTCAACCAAAGAAGCTTTGTAATATGACCAAAATTGCACTACTCGACTATGGCATGGGCAACCTACACTCAGCCAGCAAAGCCTTAGCAGCTGTCGGCGCAGAGGTGTCCATCACCAATGATGCCAAAATCATTCGCGCCGCTGACAAAATTGTCTTTCCAGGGGTCGGTGCGATGCGCGACTGTATGGCGCATATGCGCGAAGAGGGTATTGATAAGGCGGTATGCGAGGCAGTATTTAACAAGCCCGTTATGGCGATTTGTGTCGGTATGCAAGCCTTATTTACTGAGTCTTTAGAGTTTGAGCGCACCCAGTGTCTGGATATTCTATCGGGTCAAGTCAAAAAGTTCGATGCCGACTGGACAGATGAGCAGGGCGCAACGATTAAAATCCCGCACATGGGCTGGAATACCATATCGGGCATGGATTTATCACATCCGCTGTGGCAAGGTATTGATGAACATGCTCATTTCTACTTTGTGCATAGTTATTACTGTGATCCTGAAGATAAATCGGTGACCGCTGCTGTCTGTGATTATGGTCAGCCATTTTGTGCCAGCGTTATCAAAGACAACCTGTTTGCGACCCAGTTCCATCCCGAAAAAAGCCATAAAGACGGCTTACAACTGCTTAAAAACTTCGTTGAGTGGAGGGTGTGATTTACATCACCTGAATTAAGGTTGTTAAGGGGATGCGGTTATGAAAGTAATGTATTTATATATTGCATTGGCGATATTACAAGTTATCTTTATATTTTCATCCTTTCCAGCACGGCCCAAACACAAGCAGTATGCGACAGTGAGCATTCGTATTATATTTTTAGCACTATTGACGTATGATACTTTTTTTTCAGGGTTTGAACCGACCCCTTATGATATTTACGTCAATATCCCCTGTTTTCTAATCGTCTTTTTATTGCCAAGGTTTAGATCCTTTGAATAGTCAGCTATTTAGTGAGTCGCTATTTAGTTAAGCGCTAAATAGTTTTAAGCTATTCCCGCTTTCGCTATTATCTTGGCTTGCACTAGGTGATGCGCCAAGCTTTACCTCGTTCCTGCTTCGCGAGACCGAGTTAAAGCGGGCGTCTCTGCCTTAGTGCCGTGCCAAGTATAACCGCTGCAATCGGGGCTAAACCGCATCCTAATGCGACCCTCTATCACAGAGGGTTAAGTCGTTCCCAAATCCATGCCATTCCGTTCCGTTTTAAAACATAAAGGTTGTATAGCCTAATGCTAAATACTCAGTTCGAACGACTGTTTCAATACAACGCTGTCATGAATCGTAAAATTATGGATTAGCTCATCAGACCCAGTGCTATGCTAAGTATAAATACTTAGTACCCGAGTATCGCTTTCGCCTTCTCCTTACAAAGCTGTTCATTCAGGCCGAATCTTAAGGGTAATTCTTTGAGCTTAATCAGAATCAACATGTATAGCGTCTGGTAGTTATTTATTTGCACTATCTGAAAGGTAGAGCCAGATGTTTAATAAATAATCCCCAGCCGCTTATAAATGTTTCAATACATTATTATTTGCGTAGTTACTAACTCCTTGAATTCACATAACCTTTATCAAATATTCATCACACTTTCATCGCACTTTTTACAGACCTGATGTATTATTTTCTGTACATATCCTACAAAAATGCGTGAGAAAGTTTCAGTAAGCTATTGACTGATTATTAATCACCCATCAGCCTCGGAAAGATATTACATTGGATTTTCAAACTTTTAAACTACACGTTATGAATATCACGGGTCTTGAAAGAGATGCCCTGCATATTTACGTGGGTATTGGGGTGTTTTTACTCACTCTGTTATTGTCTCGATCTATTATTAAGCGTCATATCAGTCGCTTAAATATGGCCTTACTGTTGGCAATACTTTTTGCATTATTAGGGGAGTATTTGGACTTAAGGGTCAATTACCCCCATATTACAGGCGATAATCTAAGGGACAGCATTCATGATATTATCAATACCAGCTTTTGGCCGGTGGTGTTGTACATTGTGATTCGTTGGACGACGTTGTTTAGGGGCTGATGGACATTTATCACGTAAGGCGTCAGCAAGGTAGGAAGGGGCTGTATGCGAAGTAAAGCAGACCGTATTCGCCATGCCCTAGCTTTTGAGATAATCGGGCTCATACTTTTTGCACCGCTGGCAAGTTGGGTGTTTGGCTATAAGATGCATACGATGGGTGTGATTGCCGTTGCTGCTTCAATAGTCGCTACAGTCTGGAATTATTTCTATAACATTCTATTTGACAAAGCCCTGCTCAAGTTTCGTAATAACGTCCAGAAGACGGTACTGATACGGGTGTTACATGCTGTACTCTTTGAGGGCGGACTATTGCTGATGTTTATGCCAATCATTGCTTGGTATTTAGATATTACGCTATGGGAAGCCTTTATTATGGATATTGGCATGGCGGCATTTTATCTAATATATGCCTTTTTTTATAACATCGCTTACGACAAGATTTTCCCTGTTCCAGAATAACGCTTATTGCTCTGAATCTATGCATAGTTACGTAAATTGCATAGTCACACAAATATTGTTTAGCCGCGCTGTTTACATTCGTTAATCATACTGATGGAATGATTTGCTTTAGTATATTCTGTATATCACGATTTAAGTTTTATCATCGATAAATACAGGTTATGTCTATGAGCAATGTCAATCATTCTAATAATAACAAGCCTGCCAATAATCTTGGCATACCCACCTCGTCACGCAATGAAGGCTTAGCTGCTGCCAGTAAACGGCAAGACAAAGCTTCTGATACAAATACGCCTTATAACATTCTATTTATCTTAACCGATCAAGAGCGCTATATTGATGATACGGCCTTACCACATGGCTTTCACTTGCCTGGTAGAGAACGTTTAAGACAACGCGGCGTCACCTTCACCAATCACCATATTAACTCAGCAGTTTGTACGTCCTCACGTTCGGTTATTTATACCGGAAAGCATATTCAGCAGACGCATATGTTTGATAATTTGGATTTTCCATGGACCAACGACCTCGACCCAGAGGTTGGCACTGTAGGGCATATGCTAAGCGATGCCGGTTATTACACGGCGTACAAAGGCAAGTGGCATCTATCCGACTTAGGTGATTTGGGCGAGCAGGCGCTGCCTGATCCCGAGCTGACCAAAATTATTGAGCGCTATGGTTTTAAAGATTACGTTGGTATCGGTGATGTCATCGGTATGGTACAAGGCGGCTGGATTAACGATGATTTAATCGCAGCGCAGGCGTGCCGCTGGTTAAGAGTACAGGGCAATCCGCTTAGCGAGCAAAATAAACCATGGTTCTTGGCAGTCAATTTGGTCAACCCGCATGATGTGATGTTTTATAACACCGATGAGCTTGATGAGCACGTTCAAGATACGCCAACGCCTTTGATAGGCCTTAGCCGTGAGCCCAATACCCCCTTTTATAAACGACAGTGGGATCTTGAACTCCCAAAAAGCCGTAAAGAGCCGTTTGATAAAGCAGGTCGTCCTCAAGCGCATTTAGAGTATCAGCGTGCCCGTGATACGCAGGTCGGCGGCTTCCCAAATGAGGATGCGCGTTGGCAACGTCTGCTTAATTATTACCATAATTGCATTCTGTCTACTGATGAGAAGGTGGTCAGTATTCTTGATGAATTAGAAGATTTGGGGTTAGCAGATAATACGATTGTAGTGCTGACCTCAGACCATGGTGAGCTTGGCGGTGGTCATGGTACGCATGGTAAAGGGGCAACCGCTTATCAAGAGCAAAACCATGTACCACTCATTATCTCACACCCTGATTATCCTGATACTCAAGGTCAAGCATGTCAGGCAGTGACCTCTCATTTAGATATTGCACCAACATTACTAGCGTGGGCAGGAGAGCGTACTGAAGCTGCTAATAATCTAGCGGGTAAAGACTTATCACCGCTGCTCAAGTTAGGTGAAAAGGCGGGCATAAACGAGGTGCGCTGCGGCAGCTTATACTGTTTTAATATGTTTGCTTATCTTGATAGCAACCTACTCAACAGCGTGCAGAGGTTTTTAAATAATCCGCAAGATGACGATGCTGATCCAGAGTTTGAGATAGATTTCGATAAGCGTGGGGCGATTCGCAGTGTATTTGATGGCCGCTATAAATTCAGCCGTTATTTCTCGCCAAAACAGCATAATCAACCACAGAGTTTGGATGAGTTATTTGAATTAAACGATGTGGAGCTGTTTGATTTGCAAAGTGATCCAGATGAGATGAATAATCTAGCGACCCAGTCTGAACAGTATAAAGACTTGATACTTAAGATGAATACTAAGCTGAATGTCTTGATTAATAATGAGGTGAAAGGGGAGGACGATGGCAGTCATCTACCGCTCGATAAACCCAAATGGACAGCACATGAATTCGGTTGGTATTAGTTACTGAAACAACTGACTTCCGCTATATTGTCTGCTCGTTTTAATTTTCTTCAATATAAAGTAGTGATATAGCAGATTAATAATTTGAGCAATAAAAATACCCGGTCCATTGACCGGGTATTTTTATGAACTGCTATTTAACAGCCTATTGACGCTAAACCACCTATATTAGGCTTGGTTTTCAGTCGCCAATTCACGTAGTACATAGTGTAGAACACCACCATGACGCACATACTCACGCTCTTTAGGCGTTTGTAGCATTACATTCACCTCAAAGGTTTCAGTGCTGCCATCAGCGCGCGTTGCTGTCACAGTCGCCGTCTTGCTTTCGCCATTGTCCAAACCAGTGATGCTCAATACTTCTGACCCATCTAGGTTGTGTGACTGGATGCTTTCACCTTCTTTAAAGGTCAATGGCAATACGCCCATACCGACTAGGTTTGAACGGTGAATACGCTCAAATGAACCGGCTAATACCGCTTTCACACCTAATAGGATAGTACCTTTAGCAGCCCAGTCACGGCTTGAGCCCGTACCATACTGCTCACCACCAAGGACGACTAGCGTACGACCATCTTCCTTATATTTCATCGCTGCATCATAGATAGCCATTTCTTCGCCATCTTGTAAGGTTGCTTTGTCGTTTTTGAAGTAATAAGTGTAGCCACCTTCCTTACCATCCATCATCAAGTTTTTGATACGGATATTAGCGAAAGTGCCACGCGTCATCACCGCATCATTACCACGGCGAGAACCATAGCTGTTAAAGTCCTCTTCCATCACACCGCGCTCTTGCAAGTATTTACCAGCAGGAGAGTTGGCATCGATATTACCGGCAGGTGAGATGTGGTCAGTGGTAATTGAATCACCAAACAGACCTAAGATACGGGCATTTTCGATATCTGGAATACCTTCTGGATCCATGGTCATACCATCAAAGAAGGGTGGGTTCTTGATGTAAGTAGATGCTTCGCTCCAAGGATATAACTGGCTGTCTGCTGAGCTAATAGCATTCCACTCAGAGCTACCGTTAAATACTTCACCGTAGTTTTTGTGGAACATCTCAGCATTAATATTTTTAGCGATAAGCTCATCAATTTGTGCAGTGGTTGGCCAGATATCTTTTAAGAACACATCATTGCCGTCTTGATCTTGGCCCAATGGATGTTTGGTCAAGTCGATGTCTACCGTACCGGCTAGTGCATACGCCACCACCAATGGCGGAGAGGCAAGATAGTTGGTTTTGACATGAGAGTGGATACGACCTTCAAAGTTACGGTTACCTGATAACACAGATGCCACAACTAAGTCTTTTTCTTCGATACCTTTTTCAATAACGTCTGGTAACGGACCTGAGTTACCGATACAGGTGGTACAGCCGTAACCGACTAGGTAGAAGCCGATTTTTTCAAGCTCATCCATCAAGTTGGTTTTTTCAAGATAGTCAGTCACCACTTTAGAGCCTGGTGCTAATGAGGTCTTAACCCAAGGCTTGGCTTTTAGACCTTTTGCGGCTGCATTTTTAGCAACCAGACCAGCGCCGATCATAACCGCAGGGTTTGAGGTATTGGTACACGAGGTGATAGCCGCAATAACTACCGAACCATCATTTAAGTGATGCTCTTTATCATCAATACAAACCGTTGAGTAAATACTATTCGCAGCAGGCTTTCTGTCTGAGGTTGATTCCTCATCACTGGTCGATACTTCGATATCTGGCTGTGCTGCTAGCTCTTCAGCTTGCTCTTGTTCACCACCTTCTTGATCGAAGCGCACTTTACCAACGACTTCAGCTTTACGATCTTTGGTCATCTCGGTCAAGGTTTTACCGAAGCTTTCATACATATCTGACAGAGCAATACGTTGATGCGGAAGTTTTGGACCCGCAAGTGATGGTTCAACAGTTGATAGGTCTAGTTTTAGGTTACTTGAATAAACCGCTTCTTTGGTGTCTTTGTCATGCCATAAGCCTTGTGCTTTAGCATACTGTTCGACCAATTCAATTTGATCTTCGCTGCGGCCAGATAAACGTAGATAATCAACGGCAACTTGGTCAATTGGGAAAATACCACAAGTTGCACCGTACTCTGGTGCCATGTTTGCAATGGTCGCACGATCAGCGAGCGGCAACTGATGTAAGCCTTCACCGTAGAATTCAACGAATTTACCAACCACGCCATGCGCACGTAGCATTTCTACCACACGTAATACTAAGTCAGTTGCGGTAACGCCCTCTGATAACTTACCGGTTAACTCAAAGCCGACTACTTGTGGAATAAGCATAGACGATGGCTGACCAAGCATGGCCGCTTCTGCTTCAATACCGCCGACACCCCAACCTAATACGCCAACACCGTTAATCATAGTGGTGTGACTGTCAGTACCAAATACGGTATCTGGATACGCGGTTAGCTCGCCATTTTGCTCACTCGCCATCACAACACGGGCTAGATACTCAAGGTTTACTTGGTGAACAATACCAGTAGCTGGTGGCACAACAACAAAGTTTTCGAAGGCGTTTTTACCCCAATGCAAAAACTCATAACGCTCATTGTTACGCTTAAATTCAATCTTTTTATTTAAATCTAGCGCATCTGCACGACCGTAGACATCGACCTGTACAGAATGGTCAACGACAAGCTCACTTGGGATAAACGGGTTGATCTGCTCAGCATCACCGCCTAATTTCACAATGGCGTCACGCATTGCCGCTAAGTCAACAACAGAAGGAACACCCGTGAAATCCTGTAATACCACACGTGCTGGCATAAAGGCGATTTCTTTTGATGGCTCTGCTTTAGCATCCCAGTTAGCAACCGCTTCGATGTGGTTTTCACCGACAGATTGGCCGCCATCTTCGTTACGCAGTAAATTCTCTAATACAATCTTCATGCTATAAGGCAGTTGATTGATATTGTTATATTTTTCAGCAAGTTTTGGCAGGCTATAGTAAGCGTGCTCTTTACCGGCGACAGTTAAGCTGTCTTTTACGTTGAATATATCACTCATATTGGCTTCCTTCTCTATTATTAATGGTTATTTATAAGTAAGGTGGCTTTTTTATTATCAGCGTTATAGATAACAACTGTGGACTCTATTTATAGGCTGAGCTTATTAAGCGTCATCTTTGTTCTGGCTTGTTGCATTTTTATCACGTTGGCGTCATTCATTAAATGCTGATAACTTTCACTCATCTGTATGAGTAAGTCCCAACTTCTCTGAGAATATAACTTTCATCATAATCAGAGCATTCGGGGTTAAAGAGTAGCTCAAAAATTGTGACTAAAATCATGAGGATTTAGATGACAGTCAAAGCTTATCAAAAATCATCAAATCACTCCTATTAACATATCAAAATTTTGACCATTTATTAAGGTGAACACGTGGTTTCATCGTGGGTAAATCGTAACAAATAGCACTGACTCACATTTAGATAAGCTAATGTATCGCCTAGTGATATAAAAGGTGGCGTAATATAAAAGATAATCTATTTGGCTTATGACGTCTTTTTATTTGGGGTAGGCTTACGAACTCGATGACGTATTTGAAGCCTGCTCCTCAAGAGAGACTTTTTTCTGCCAAGGAAAGCGGCCTTCTAGTTCAACTTGTAAGGACAAGCTCAAGAAAGTACGAATCAGCACGATAAGACCCAATACCAACACACTGCGTAGCGTCGGTTCGGTCACAACGGTTGCCATAATATCTGCTGCAATCAATACTTCTAGTCCTAGTAAGATGGATTTCCCCACGCCTTGTCGAATATCTAAGTAGGTATCTCGACTAAACTTACGTTTTGAGAGAAGCGCTTTACCAAAGGCCAATACCAATCCCAAAAACATAATCATCACGCCAACGAATTCAACAATCTTAGCAATTAAATCAATGGATTCAACAAGGTTTTCTATCAAAACATGTCTCCCGATACGGCATTGATGAGGTAGGTCTATAAGCGAGCGGCTATTATAAACGAGCGGCAATTTTAAATGGTTATTGGTTTAACCATAGTGCTTTAAAATCTGATAGCCATCAAAGCAATAACTGTGAATCAGTAATGCCAAAACTCTAGACCTATTGTTAAGCGCTCATAATAGACAATCAGTCTTGACTATTCAGTAGCTTTATATTGATATAAAAGCCCAATTGTTTGCAATCTGTAGAGTTTTGTTTGAATCACTTGTGTATGCATGGTGATTGAAATCTCTGTCTTGTATGTTATTCAACATCTGTTGAGTTCCTAAGATAAATAAATCTTATATATCAGCAATATTATATTTTAAGCGAGATAGAACCAAGCGCGCTAAAAACCTCTCAATAATTCAGAAGGTTTAAAGGATAAAATCGCTGAGTCATTCGATGACTTTAAATTAGCTGTTAATTTGCTCGTTGTTAACTTAAAAGAGGGCGGTTATGAGCGTTTAAGAGCCGATAGTTAGTAGAAGAGTAACACTTAACATTCATTCCATTATTCACAATCAACAACTAGGTTAATCCCCATGCTAAAAAAACTATTTAAACCAAAGTATGCCCGTTATGATGACAAATATATTCAACTGTCAAAAGAGGATAAAGAGAGTATCCGCGTCATCACCGAAGACATTAACAGCTATATTTCACGTAGTGATAAAGTAAGTGATGTTAACTATTATACCCGTGATGCTCATGCCAAAGGCTACTGTGCATTAAAAGCAGAGTTTGAGATTTTAGATAATTTACCAGAAGAATATGCTCAAGGGTTGTATGCCAATGCAGGCGTACATGATGCAGTGATTCGCTTTTCTAACGGTGCGCCAATGGTATCGCCTGATCGCAAGCTGGGGTTGGCACAAGGTTTGGCGATTAAGATATTCGATGTACCGGGCAAGAAGTTAGCGCCAGGTGAAGAGGATTGCACTACTTTTGATTATAATCTCATTAATAATCCTATTTTCTTCTGTAACCGCATTGAAGATTATGCTTATATCTCTAGACTGTTCTTAGAATTGCCAAAGTACACTGAAAAAGGCGCAATCGGTCAAGTGCAATTGGCGTTTAACTGGCTTACTAATTTTGGATCTCATTTTCCAAATACAGAGTCGTTAAAAACCTTTAAAGCGCTAGGTACCTTTACCAAGATTGAGCCAAAGAACACTTTGCTTTATGACTTCCACTCTCAAGGTGTGGTCCGTCATGGCGATTATATGGCCAAAATCCGTGTTAGACCTACCAAAGAGTCTAAAGATAAGGTGACGCGCTGTGATTTAGACTTAATTGAGCGTGATGATGCGATTCGTCCGCTGATTATTAATGAAATACGTGAGCATGAGCACGTGTATGAGGTGCAAGTTCAATTGTGCCGTAACGTTAAAAAGCAGCCAATCAATGAAATCACTACTCAATGGAAAGAGTCAGAGGCGCCATTTGTGACCGTGGCTCGCTTGACCATACTTCGCCAACATGCACCCAAAGATGGTAACTTTGATATTATGGAAAATCTATCATTCACGCCATTTCGCAGCTTAGAACAAAATCGCCCGATTGGTGAGTTACAGCAAGCGCGATTAGAAGCCTATCAGACGGCTTCAAAAACACGTCATAAGTTAAATAACGTGCGCCGTCAAGAGCCAACAAGTTTAAGACAGGTTTTTCTAAAAGAGTTCTTCTAAACTTAATTAACTCTCTTCACTTTATTTTTTAAGGGCATTTAAACCAAAAAAAATCGGCCTATTTAATAGGCCGATTTTTTATTATCAACAACTACGAGTATTTAACTGTGCGTTAGAGACTACTTAGCAGCTGGTTTTGCAGGGTTATGGTAACCACCATAGTATTTAACAGGAGACCAGCTTGGAATGACTTCTGGTAGTTTAGGATCAAGCTTGCTGTATTCACCTGCGCCGTAAACAACCTTACCATCAAGAACCGTTAACACAGATTCAATCGTTTTGATTTTCTCGTCTGGTACCGTGAAGTAGTCATCTGATAGCAGCACAAAGTCGGCATATTTACCTGGCTCAAGCGTACCTTTAACGTCTTCCTCGCTTGAGAACCAAGCACTACCACTGGTATAAACTTCTAGCGCATCATCGCGGTCTAAAATATTATCCTTACCATATAGTTGAGTACCGCCAACTGTTTTACCCGTGGTCATCCAATACAATGAAATCCATGGGTTATAGCTTGCCACACGAGTACCGTCAGTTCCAGATCCTAAAGGGATGCCCATATCATAAATCTTTTTAAACGGCGGAGCAGTACTAGCGGCTTCTGCACCATAACGTTCTACAAAGTACTCACCTGCATATGCCATACGGTCTTGTACTGAGATACCACCATTCAGACGTTTGATTTCTCTGAGTGTCTCATCATCAATCGTTTCCGCATGGTCAATTGCCCAGCGCATGTCATTTCTGATTTTACCGTTATTTTCACGGTCAATCTCATCAACCAAATCCACAATCAACTTTGTATTTTCACCGTAAGTTGAGTGCTGTCTAAATGGCCAGCCTTCATTAACGTGCATTTGGATGACTTCTTTAGTACTCTCACGCCAACCTTCATTATTTTTAATAAAGGGCTTAGGCGCTAAGAAGTTTTCAAAGTCGCCAGCCGCCCAAGTCATGTATTCGCCGCCGCCTTTTAGCTCATAGCCGTGTGATAGGGCATGGGCTTTGTTAACTGACGCTTCGTTATTGGCCATCCACTGCTCAAACTGCTTACGCTCTTCCCCCGCTTTTTGAGGGAAGAGGTAGTAGGAGATGCGCATTGATAAATCACCACTCGTCGCTAGAGTTTCAGACGCTTCGTAATCTTGCGGAAAAGTGTGTCCGCCGCCGCCAGCATCTACCGCACTGGTTAGGCCGAAGCGATTTAACTCATGATAGAATTGTTTGGTAGAGTTAACCATTTCTTTTTCAGATAATGGTGGCAATTTGCCAATGACTTGATACAAAATCATGGCATTTGGTTCAGCTAATAATACCCCTGTTGGGTCACCGTTTTCATCTTTTTCATAACGGCTATCGTCATTAGGTGGCTGAGTATTTCTATCAATATTCAACGCTTTTAAGCCAGCTTTATTAAGCCAACCGCGGCTGTATAAGAATAAGACGAACGCAGGCGTATCACCTGTCGCCTCATTAATCTCTTCAATCGTTGGCATACGTTTTTCTTCGAACTGATATGGAGACCAGCCGCCGATAACACGTACCCATTGACCTTCAGGCGTTCTGTCCGCTTGCTCTTTTAGCATGCGCAGCGCTTCTTTAAGCGAGGTCACACCGTCCCAACGTAGCTCAGTATTGTAGAAACGACCACCACGAGTAATATGTAGATGCGAGTCATTAAGACCTGGAATAATGGTACGGCCATTGGCATCAATCACACGTGTCATTTTGCCGCGTAGATTTAGAATCTCTTCATCGCTACCAGTGCGTAATACTTTGCCGTCTTTTACTGCAATGGCTTCAGCAGTGGTTCTCTTATCATCCATTACCGCAACTTTGGCATTGGTAACAATCATATCTGCTGTTTGATTGGCCGTATTTTGACGGGCATCATTACTGCTAAAAGGGGCGTTCTGAGTGGCACAAGCAGATAATACGCTGGCAGCACCTGCGAGCAATATCAGGTTTTTCTTTTGTATGTTTTTCTTCATGGCGGCTTCTCGATAAATAAAAGTTACAATGGGTTAAGAATAAAATGATAGTCGAGCAATAAAAGGTAATCTACCATAGAAATTTAAAAGAGACACTGCTTGGTAAACTTTTATAAACAACGGAAACAAAATGATACATTGTTAAATTAATATTGATTCGCATGCTTTTCACTGAAGTTAGGCTTTACAACGTTTTAGAAAAGTGTGTTTGAATGACTAGAATTGTTATTTTTCAATGACGCAAATATCGTGGTTATTTGGATTTGCGCCGCCGCCCATATCTAAGCAGATATCTTTATAGAGCCAACCTTTAACGCTGTAGCCGGCTATAAATGCGATGATGGCAGTGATGATTATAATGAGTAGTGTTTTAGGCATCAGATAATCGTCCTTTTTTGTTTCTTGAATGCTGATGGTTAATTATAAAAAATGCACCGTTAGCCGGTGCATTTTAAAATTACTCAGGAATCTGGGTTGCTCACGCTTTATTAGATTCTAAAAGCAGGGAAGCGGCTGTTAATCACGCTTTCGGCTTCGATTAAATTCATAATCTCATCTGCGATATTCTCTGACAGCTCCAAATGAGTGGTAAAGCCAACGCATGACGCGTTAATCTCACCCAGCACATACACATCATTACCTTTGTCATCGGTATCTAAGATAAAGTCAGCGGTCCACAGTAGTGGCAAGGCATAGCCGCCTAATCTTGCTTGCAACATCGGAATACTCGCTTCTACCTCATCAACCATTTCTTGCCACTGTTCTGGCTTGTCATAGCGATAGGTTGCGCCAGAGAACAAGGTTGCTGAAAACGCATCGGCTGATTGATCCGGCTTTTTATGTACCACAGACACTGCTTTGTCACGAAGCATCAATACGCGGATTTCTCCTTCCTTAATACGTGGCAAAAATGGCATGTCTAGCAGCAAACCGCTGTCACCCTCAAGGTACTGATAACAAAACTCAATAAACTCGCCCAAGGTCTTCTCCTCGACATGGTTATCAAGCGCTTCGGTAAGTTTAAGCACCGCATCTTCCGGAATTTCGGCCACATCTTTGTACTTTTTAGGGTCTTTTAATTGCACTCGCCAAATACCTTCACCGGTTGAGCCACGGTTCTGTTTCAGGACACGCTCGCCTCGGGCCAATGTCATAGGGAACTGGATTTTTAGCTCATCATATTCGTAGTAGCAATAGACGTCCTCTGGCACCAAAGAGGTACCTTTTAAGCGCTCGATGACGTTTTTGGCGCCATAATTAATCATGACATCTGGGTGCGGTAGGCCTTTTACGCCTTGATGTACCAGCTCGCGTAACATCTGAAAATAACCGGTTTCATCTTTAAGGTTACCTGGGTTAATACGGCTGACATAAGCGTCGGCTTTATCGATGGTGTAGCGGTAGATTTCACCACGATTTTCATCGCTATAAAAAATGACCTCTGCACTCCAGCCACGTGCTTTTAGTGACTCAATAATAGGGTAGGTGTCACGGCGATAGCCATATTTGCTTTTGTCAGAACCACCACGAGCCTCAAAAATAACAACGTGTTTTTTCATATTATAATCTCTTTTTAAACGAACCTATCAAAGTAAGTCATGTCTTAAGGAGCTACTGTCACTAAAATAAGGCAATAGCCATAAAGGTAATGTAAGCAGGAGTTTATAGCAGCCATTCCATATGAATAGGCGCATAAAGTAAGCCAAAGGAGTTAGGGGTTAAAAGGATTTACAGAATCAGTCAGGGTTGAATTTCGAGCGCGCAAGTCTATACAAGTGTCCGATAAAAAACAATATAGACGTCTCAATTTTTTGAGGGTGTTTTAACCAGTTCAGACAAGCGCTGATGACAAAGAATATCTAGATTGTGTGACTACAAAATGACAAATTATCTACGGGCTTCTACACCCCTGTTATAAGCCATCTTTATCAAGTAGATGGGATGCTATTACTCATCAAGCTGTTGGCCGTCAAATAGTGACCAATCAATTGATTAAACTCTTCTGCCTTAGTGATATGCGGCCAATGCCCGCAAGCACTAAACAGATGCGCGTCTGCTGTTGGAATCGCTGTTACCAGCTCTAGGGTACGCGATAAGTGCACTACCTTATCATTGACACCATGTATCAATAATACCGGCAATTGGGTTCGTGCTAAGGTGTTTAAATCTAGTGGCAATTGATAGCGGTCACGGTCGCGAGCAGCAAGGAGCGTTGGTCTGAGTCCTTTCTCCAACTCCAGCAAAGCTGCCTGATAACGTAGGTCTACCAAGGTATCACAGATAAGCGATTCTTTTTGGATATTCTTTTGTAGATCTTGGCGAATGCGCTCGGGCGTCAACGGCGGCGGTGTGGGACGTTTTACAGCCTTAGTCGCAGCGGTATTTTCTGCATTAGCGTGGTCTGCCGTATTTGACGTAGACGACAATTTTTGCGGTTTCGCGCCGCCAGTACCAACAGAGATGACACCATAAATACGCTCAGGATAATCAATGGCCAGTTGCAACGCCACCCAGCCGCCAAGTGAGCTGCCCATAAGCCATGTTTTATCAATCTCAAGTGCATCCATTAAGCGAATTGTATGCTCGCCCCACGCCCTTATACCAAACTCTGAATCCTCCGCAGTTATCGTCTCACCGTAACCTATAAAGTCAAAAGCGATGGTGCGTACGTGTTGACTCAGCGTCGGTATATTCAGCCACCAGGTACCTGCCGCTGAGGTGGCAAGTCCAGAGCCATGCAGCATGAGTACTGGCATGCCCGCGCCCTCATCAAAATAATGGGTCAGCTCATTGGGGTTGGTCTGAATCCACTGATCTTGCAGATTAAAAAAGGGGTTAGTTGTAAAGTCGGGAATGGGCTGGCTCATAAAGGGCTCTTAACAGATCAAGAAGTGGTTATTTTAGACAATTACTGCGCCAAAAAATAACGCAACTTTGTCACAAAAGCATACGGCTTCATATTTTAGCGCATATTTATGCCAGTGCCACTTTTAATATAATATGAAATTTAGCATGGTGATAAGTAGATAGTCTTAACTTGATATTGGTTGTGCGATGTTACCTAATTTAAAGAATTGCGACAGTTAAGCTTGTTAAACTGAGCCTAAAAATTGGCACGACTGATTAAAATATAGACAAGTGTTTTAAGCTCTCTAACTCCTCTGATTAGACAGCCCAAGGGTGTATAGGGCTTTTATGAGCGACTTAGATTATTTAGCTACAGATACTGAGCGCTTGTTTGAATGGGAATATTTTTACCAAAACTTTAGGGTGCAATCGTATGAAACGACGTCAATTTATGAAAACAATGGGGCTAAGTTTGGGTACAGTTGGCGCATCAGCTACGGTCACGGGTTGCCAGACAATTGGTGGCATGATAAGCAAGCCTCTACCAGAAACCACACAAGAGATGGGTCACTTTAGCAATATTATTGTCGGTAGTGGCTATGGCGGGGCAGTAGCAGCACGTCGTCTGACCGAAAAAGGGCATGAGGTTTTGATTCTGGAGATGGGCATGCGCTGGGACAGAATGCCTGAGAATGATACCTTCTGTAAGATGATTAATGCGGATGAGCGCTCGAGTTGGTTTACTAATTTACCTAACGCACCGATTACCATTCCTATCCCTATTAAAAAATATCCTGGGGTTTTGGATTTGGTCGAATACGATGAGATAAGTGTGTTTACAGGCCGTGCTTATGGCGGCGGCTCTATCGTCAATGGCGCCATCGCTATTGAGCCAAGACGTGATCACTTTGAAAACGTGTTTCCGTGGATTGATGCCGATGAGATGTATGACACTTACTTCCCCTTGGCGATGAAAGAGTTAAAGGTCAGCCAAATTCCAGAGGACTTCTTTAATAACTCAAAATACTATCAATTTACCCGCGCCGCAGAAAAGCAGGCTGAAAAAGCAGGTCTAAAAACCGAATTCTTCGCTAACAGCTACGACTTTGACTATATGCAACAAGAAGAGAAAGGCAAGGTATATCGCTCAGGTCTAGGTGGTGAGGTGATCTATGGCAACAATGCGGGTAAGTTCTCACTCGATTTGACCTATCTAAAAGACGCAGAAGACACCGGCAAAGTCTCACTACGAACCTTGCGTAAAGTGGTGTCTATTGAAGCTTTAGAGGATGATAAATTAGCGTTAGAAGTACACGTGCTTGGGAAGCGCGGCGGCGTTGAAGCCATTGAGCGTTATACTTGCGATAAGCTGTTTTTAAATGCAGGTAGCACTGGCACCTCAGAGCTGCTAATCAAAAGCCGAGCTGAGGGTAAGTTAAATAACTTAAATGAGCACATCGGTAAATATTGGGGACCCAACGGCAATATCATGACTGGCCGTAACTTTGTAGATTCTGCCGGCTCAGTTCAATCCACCATTCCAGTGAAAGGCATCAATATGTGGGATAATCAGCCTGACTCTGAGGTCAAAATCTTCGCTGAAATTGCACCGCTACCACTGGGTATTGAGACATGGTCAACCTTATTCTTAGCCATTACCGACAATCCTGAGCGCGGCAACTATTACTATGATGAAGAGTCGAAATCAGTAAAACTTAACTGGAAGCGCTCGCAAAACGAATATTCGGTTAACGGCGCCAAAAAGCTACTAGAGAAGTTAGAAGCATCTAATGACGGCACCAAAGCAGGCTTGTTATTTAACAACGGCTTTGGTGATGATTTCTGCTACCACCCATTAGGTGGCTGTGTATTAGGTAAAGCCACTGACGAATATGGACGCGTTAAAGGTTACAGCAATATCTATGTGCAAGACAGCTCATTGATTCCAGGTAGTGCTGGCGTGAACCCTTATGTGTTTATCACCGGCCTTGCTGAGCGCAATATGGCGACGATTGTGAAGGAAGATTTTTCATAGGCCATTTTTATAAAGTTAGACCAATTTAGATTAAGACTGAAAAACGCCCAAATTGGGCGTTTTTTATTTTTTAACAGCTAGAAGTCTTATACATGTGAGCCAGTCTCGCAATCATTACAAGACTGCTTGGCTTGTTATTGACTGATTTGATCTACATCATATATAGCTGATATGGCAAAGTCAGCTGAACCGTTACCGTCCTCCGTAAAGGTAATGGCAAAATAGGCAGGAGAATGGTCGGGTGAGGTGACCCATAGCTCCCGCCACGTTTTTTTGCCGGCAGGACCTGTTGGTTGAGCGATAATAAACGGCGTAATGTCATCTAGTGGCTTAATATATCCATGTTCAACCAGTGCGGCGGCAGTATCTTGGCGTAAATTCTGATTGGTATAAGATCCGGCTACCAGCTCAGATTTAGATGTGGTTGCTGCTGCTGAAGGCGATTGAGCCAACGTAGGCGTAATACTTGCAGATAACAAGCTTATAAAAATCAAAGCGGGCGAGATGATAGACTTCATGAATAATCCTAAAGGTTAATTGGGTTTATAAACTGACTAATATAAAGTAGATATTCATTCTATAAAAATTATTAACTTTAATTAAATAACATCCGAACCATAAAGACAATATATAAGGGAATAACCAATGAAACTGCGTATCTTAAAATCTTCCGTGACCAATCCTTGGTTTAATCTTGCGACCGAGGACTGGATTTTTCAAGAACTAGACCCCGGCTCACATACTCTGTTTTTATGGCGTAACAGTGAAACCGTGGTCATTGGACGCACACAGAATCCGTGGGTGGAGTGTAAGATTGATAAAATGGAAGAAGATGGGGTGTATCTGGCACGTCGTCAGAGTGGCGGCGGGGCCGTATTTCATGATTTAGGCAACACCAACTTTACTTTCTTAACGCCCAAAGACGATTATAACCAAGATGCCAACTTCACTATCATTATTAATGCGCTCAAAAAGTTAGGTATCAATGCGACTCAGTCAGGGCGCAATGACATGCAGGTTGGCGAGCGCAAAATATCAGGTAGTGCCTTTAAACATGCCTCAGACCGCAGCTTTCACCATGGCACCTTATTGGTCAATGCCAATATGCAAAAGCTGGGCGATTATCTAAACCCGCATCCACTTAAGCTGAAAGCCAAAGGCATTAAGTCAGTGCGTTCACGGGTTGCTAACCTGATTGAATTTAATAAAGACATCAATCATGAAGTGTTGTCACAAGCGATTATCGAAGCGTTTTGTGAGTATTACGGACAGCAAGTTGAGGTTGAGCAGTTAGAGGAGGCCAGCTTATCAAAGCAGCCACATCTAAATAAATATTATCAGCAGATGGCCGATTGGGATTGGCGCTTTGGTAAGACACCGCAGTTTAGCCATCATATTGAGACCCGCTTTGATTGGGGCATTATCGACCTGCATTTGGATGTGCAGCAAGCGATTATTAGAGAGGTGGTGATTTTCTCCGATGCGCTTAATGTCGAGCTAATCGATATGCTTAAGCAGGCATTGACCGATACCAAATACACCATTAATGAGGTCAAAGCCAAGTTTGAGCACTTAAAACAGGGGGGTTCTGATTTTTCTGCGCAAGTAGAGGACGTTGAACAATGGCTAATTAGCGAAATGGAAACCTAACTACCGCTTACTTTGCTAATAACTAACGTAGTTTTACACTTTCTCACTTAATTATGTCCGAAGCTTCTTATAGGATAGATTAATAAACAGCGATTATTTTAAATGAACAGCCGAAACGGTTTTATCTAAGCAATAGTAGAAAATAAAACCGTGATCAGCAGAAAACATTTGTTTTACTCTGTCAGAATAACTCTTAAAAAACATAATCGTTTTCACCCATTTTAACTATTAGGAGCGACGCCATGTTTGATATAAAATCATTGTTTAAGCAAGAAGTAGAAAAAGAATTGACCGACGTAGAGGACTATATTTTCTTACCAGAACGCATTGATTTAAATGTGGAGGGCGGCGATTTAAATTGTGTTCTAAACAGCGACGGTAGCGTTGATATTTTCTATACCAAGCATGGCGTGACCGAGGCGAGAATGGCGGCACGTAAGCACCCATTGACATCATTTGAGACTGAACTGCATCATGGTATCTATGATGATATTATTGAAGACTTAATTGAAAAAGTGAACGAAACTTTGGAGGGAAAGTCTAAATACTTCCGTAATGTGATTCTACCTTCAGCGCCATCATTACGAGCACCGGAAGCGGAGTACACGACCTCTTCAAATACGTTTGACTAATTTTGAGTTGAATGTATTAAGCATTTATCAGTCTATTTAAGGTGTGGTAGGGCAGATAAATAGGCCACATCAATGGGGTGATTGCTTAGCTATTATCGTTGTGTCATATATCAAGATTAATAAAAAGCCGACTGTCTATTTAGGCAGTCGGCTCTTTTATTTTAGAGTCAAGATAAAGTGTTGTTTTATCGTTTAACCTATTTAAGTTTAAGGGTTTAGTTCCGAATTTAGTTGAAGAACTGGGTAATCAGCCCAGTTTTTTATTGGTTAGAATTTTAGACTATATATAGTCGCCTAGATTGAGTACCCGTAAGTATAGAATGTACTCAGTCGGCTAACGTAGTTGTATTTTTTAAAAGCTCTAAGCATTATTTTAAAAGCGCAGCACGCCAAGCTTTATCAGCATCCTTCCTCACCATCTTCACAATCCGTCGACTCACTTTGCTGATCCACGGCCTCATTAATGTCTTGAATAACACGATCACAAGAGTCGTATGCTCTATCATTATCGCTATACTTTCCCGTATCTTTGGCTTGATTGCCATCGGTCCAATCTTTACTGACACGCTTTGCCGTCTTTTTATTGCTATGTTCCATCACAGTATTCTC
This sequence comes from Psychrobacter sp. CX16, assembly GCF_057396245.1. Lineage (NCBI taxonomy): Bacteria > Pseudomonadati > Pseudomonadota > Gammaproteobacteria > Moraxellales > Moraxellaceae > Psychrobacter > Psychrobacter sp. CX16. The sequence continues at coordinate 60,449 of NZ_JBXYJF010000001.1, read as the reverse complement.
CTTGTTTGTGCTCTGCTAGCTATTCCTATTGTACTAGCTATTCTTATTGTTGCCGCGACACATAAAATGATATCAGAGCCAATAAGTGCCACACTTTTAGTATACGCCTGTAAACTTTGGTATTTATGTTTATTTCTAGTAAATATAATAACTATCATCACAAATGTTCATAAAGGATGTGGAATAATCTTAGACACCCGTCGTATCCGTCTTATCCGTCGTAATTAGGAGAAACGCTATGAAAAATTGGACATTAACTTCTATTGCCGTCTCTATCTTTCTAAGCACCAGCCTATATTCTCTACCTGCACACTCAGCCAGTTTTGACTGCAACAAAGCCAGTAGTACTGTTGAAAATTTAATTTGTACGAGTCCAATATTGTCTAAGCAAGATGAAAAGATGGCAAAGCAGTACAACAATGAGCTTGCAAAAGCTAAGCGCAAGGGTAACGACGCTGTCAATCATATTCGCTCTGAGCAACACAGGTGGCTCACCTTTCAGCGCAATACTTGCCAAGATGAATCATGCCTTATGCGTGAATATGAAGAACGATTGGGGTGTCAGGTTGATTGCGGTAATGACCGTGGTCGTGGCGACCTCGTTGACGATGAGGCCTTTGGGAACTTTGTTGGCTCATCAAAAGTTTCTGTTGTTGATGACAAGGTTAATCTCAATGTTAATGATAAGGTTAATAACAATGAGGCTACCATCAAAAATAACAGACTGCATATCATGAAAGTCAGTGAAAGGCCTTATCTCGCCGTCATTGATATGTGGCTTGATTTTGCCAATGGACATACCTGTAGCGTCGATGAAACCTTAGCACGCTGGGCGCAGAACCATTGGGAAATCAGGGACGCTTACAACGGCGTAACGACCGAGTTGCGCTTTTATCCCGTCACTCAAAAGGGTAAAACCCAAATACTAGTCAGAGACCTTAACAACCAATATGCAAAAGTGAACTGCGGAATGCGGGGCTATTTTGATGGTCAGATATTTGAGAGGCAGTAGGGGTTATATAGTCGAATGTATATCATAGTCATAGTAGGCAGAAAGGCTAGCGTGCGGTGTAGTGAAGCGAAACCCACGGCTTAATGTTTGACTATTAATATGGCTGTGGGTTTTTGATGCGTCACTTTGTGTTAGAGATGGAGAATATTACGGTTTGGGTCGCCAAATTATATAGCGATGTAAATAGTCGGTTATAAGAGAATTCAATAAACGCCCTCTACCATTTAGAGGGCGTTTTTTATGGGCTTTGTAACTAATATTATTAAGTACTTATAGTCATTTTGCTGTCTCGCTTTCATCGTAATGTCACTATACCTATTTAAAATTGGTGCGTTAAAAAGAGGGTTCTATCTTATTTTCAGTATAAGGTTTGCGCTGTTTCATTCTTCGTTCTTCGTTCTTCATTCTCTTTAGTTGTTTGGGCTTAACTACAATCTCTCTATCAAACTATGGAACCCACACTATGGTAAATCACTATTTATCTGGAAAAAGTATAATAAATAACAGAGGCTTATCGTTCTTTTCTCAAAACCTATTAACAACTGGCTTACTGGCATTAAGCCTAGCGCTAACAGGCTGTGGTTCAGATTCAGACTCTTCATCAACCACCAGTCCAATAGGTAACACTGACAATCCAGACAGCAATGTTGAGACAGGTATCCCAACAGTAGAGCAAGGTAATTTCTCCATTGCCGTGATACCAGACACACAAAAGTATTCTGAAAACTCACCAGAGCGCTTCTACGCTCAAACCCAGTGGATTGCTGATAATTACAAAACACGTAATATTAAATTTACGACTCATTTAGGGGATATCGTCGAAACTGCTTACCAAGAAAGTGCCGACGGTCGTTATTTGCCCAATACCAAAGAATGGGAGGTCGCCACCAAAGCAATGGGCATTCTTGATGCTAACCCAGCGACCCCGTATAGCATATTGGCAGGCAACCACGACGTCGTTTATCAAGGTGGTGATGAACCAGCAGAATGGTTATTAGACAGTGACAGAGTCGTACGCAATCAAGCCAACAACATGATTGCCCCGCCATTTTTAGATTATTTTTCAGTCGCCAAACAGCAATCTAACTTTAGTACATTTCAAGGGGCAGACAGCACAGGCTTTAACTCCTACCATATTTTTACTGATGATGAGGCAAATCAGTATCTGGTGTTGGCATTAGATTGGCGGGCTTCGGAGAAAACCATCGAATGGGCAAATAAAGTATTAAAAGAACATGCGAATATGCCCACCATTTTGACCACGCATCAATTAATGAACATTGATGATGACGGCGAAACCGCTATTTTTACGCCGCATGGTGCTTATTTATGGGATAAGCTCATCAAAGACAACGACCAAATATTTTTAACGCTAAACGGTCATCATCATGGCGAAGCGGTCAAAACGGCTAAAAACAGCTTTGGTCGAACCGTCTACTTGGTGGTCGTCGATTACCAGTCTGGGTTTTGGGGCGGTAATGGCATGATGCAACTGATTGAGTTTGATAAAAATCACAACGAATTAGACTTCACCGCCTTCTCGCCTTTTGTCGCTAACAAACCTGCCAATGAGCGTGAGCCGCAAGACCGCTTATTAGGCAAAGAATTTAGCCTACCGCTCGATTTTGACAAACGCTTTACGCAATTAAATCAATCAAGTGCGAGCAATGAAGCAGGCAATGTTGAGGGCACGGTGGCTTACTGGATATTTGATGAAGACCATCAAATTACCGACCCAAACAACGGCTTTAAATTTAGTGATTTATCAGGTCATGGCAATGACATGACCCTAAAAACGTTCCCTACCAATACCAAACCTATCAATGCCATTTTTAATGTCACGGATGATGCGCCCAGCTTTGGCTATGCACAAGGGGCGGCTAACTTTAAAGGCACAACAAAAGCGGGCGATGGCGCACTTCTTAGCACCATAGGTAGCATCCCTGAGGATGGCAAGCTTGAAGAGTTCACCCTTGAGGCAGTTGTTAAAGTCAACCCAGAATGGATACCCGCGGTCAATGCGTGGTCGGGCATATTTACCCATGTACCAAGCGAAACCCAAGTTTGCCAATATCATAAGCTGTCTTGTGGCAGTGACGATGCCTCAGGCGGATTATTCACGTCAAGCTTAAAAGAGTTACAATTCTTTGGCGTGGCAGGTAACGGTGATACCTCATCCAATTGGTCTTGGGAGATTAATAAAGACTATTGGTACCATGTTGCCATCGTCAATGATGGCGAGTACAACACCATGTATGTTGACGGCTCACGTGTCATGCGCACTCACAAAACCGAGCAGCCAGGTTGGTACACCATGCCAAACGGCGAGTGGGCAGTGGGTGTTGCCAGTTGGGAGGGGGCGTATGCCAACTTATTTAACGGTAAAGTCGCTGAAGTCCGTTTAACTGAACGTGCGCTTGACCGCAACGAGTGGTTATACAGCCATGTTAAATAGCTATATTCAAACCACCCGTAAATTGTTACAGCGTTAAACTCGTTTATCCTACAACAGTAGTACTTTTACTCGTTTAACTTGTACCACTTTTAAGGGTAATTGACTATACATGTATTCATTCATTAAGCTGAATCTAAATCTTTGACCTAAAAACACAAGTCTCATATTTGAAAAACGCCCTCTACTCTTTAGAGGGCGTTTTTGTTTGAAGCGTTAAGGGGTTTTAGGGTTTGGGGATTTATAGCTATTTCCTGCTTTTCGCTACTATCTGCCGGTCTGAACAGGGCAGTGGTATCAGATTGTGGCGTCGCTTGCTTCGCGCGCCACCCCAAATCTGACCACTGAATCCTTTCAGCTCGTCAGTATATCCGCTTCAATCACGGCTAAACCGCTCCTCCAGTTAACGTTTGTGTTGGTAATTGAAGGTTTTGAAAATTCTAATCAAATTACAAGTTATACTATTTTAAATTTATACAAAAATAGGCGCTAGTTTGTATTTAATACAATAACGACGGTAGATGACGCATTATATTTAGATATTATTGCTTATTAGTCTACGAATATCCATAATGAAAACTACAATAATATTTTTTGAAAAGTACAGTAAGTGAAGGTTTGTAAAAATAAGCAGGTTTTGATTAATACCCTCTAAGTAAGCTTCTAGGAAAGGAAAAAATAATGTTTGATTGTTCCAAAGAGTTCAATATTTTTTACAAAAATCATGTTCGATTATCTGAAAAAGAAAAAAATGAGTTAAGAGACAAAAGAAAGAAGAATATAAAGAGGTTAAAAAAAGGATTAATTAAATATAATGAGGAAAAAGGTACAAGCTATAAATTTGCAGATAATAGAACTCAAGGTTCTATGGCAATGCACACCATTGTACAGAATGATGAGAGGGACTACGATATAGATGTAGCTATAATTTTTGATTCAGATAATTTAGGTGATCTAGGAGCACAGGCTACAAGAAATATGGTTGCAGATGCATTGAAAAGAGAGATGAATCAATTTTCTCAAGAACCAGAGGTAAAGACAGGTTGTGTGAGAGTACGCTATGACTCTGGCTACCATATTGATTTCGCAATATTTAAAAGGTCGAAATATTACGAGGGGCAAGAAGAATACAACTACGAATATGCAGGTAACCAATGGTCTGTTAGAGATATTAAAGCTTTAGATGATTGGTTTTCTGATGAAATAAAAACCAAAACTAATGACTTAAGAAAGTTAGTTAGACTATCTAAGATGTTTTGTAAATCGAGAGACAATTGGGGATCAATGCCAAGTGGTCTAGCTCAAACGTTATTATGTTCAGATCAATTCAATAACTCACATTCTCGTATAGATGAAAAGTTTTACCATACTATGAAGTCTATTGAAAGTAGGTTGCAATATAATCTAGATGTTTATACACCATATAATGTAGATAATGGTAGAAAGATTACAAATAGGCAAGCTGACTTGGAAAAAATGAGTAGATGGCGAGATAAGCTATCTAATCAATTACAGAAGTTAGATATATTATTTGAAGATGATTGTACATACGAAGAAGCTATATCCGCTTGGGGAGAGTTCTTTAATCATTCATATTGGTCAGATTTACAAGATAAAGTACTCAATATATCTGAGTCACTTGAATCATTAGCTCCATACGATTACAGAGATACAGAAGAGTTTATAGAAAATTTATATCCTGTGATGGAAACATATTATGTCAATATTGATTGTAGAGTTTCACGAGATGGTTATAGAGAGCTGCCTCTTTATAAATTTCTAGAAAGATATCTAAGTGGGTTTGGCAGGTTTATACCTTTTAACTTCAAAGTTAAATGTAAAGTAGGTCAAACTAACTGTCCATCTTATGACAAAGTCTTATGGAAAGTGAGAAATGTTGGAGAGGTTGCAGAAAAAAATGATGATATACGCGGGCAAATTATAGAAAGAGCTAATGAAATTACTGAAATAACTTCATTTGAGGGTCAGCATTTTGTTGAATGTTATCTAGTAAAGGACGGAATATGCGTAGCAATTGGGCGTGTTAATGTGCCAATTGGTAGAGAATAGGAGTTATCTTTGAGAGCCATGAAAAAGATATTAGTTCCATTTTTATTGATGCTAATAACCTCCTTAATAATAACTAGTTTAGAAGGATATAAGCAGAACATATTTGTCGGAGTAGTTATATTTCTATTCACACTATATATTAAAGATAATGCCGTAAAGCTTTATTCTCAACTGAAAGTTATATTTGGACAGCATAGTTGGAAACGCTCACAAAGAGAGTTAGAAATATCCAAAAAACTAAATGATGAAACACTAGTTAGAATTTCCTTTGCTTATCTTTTTAGGATAAAAGTTGGGGATAAATATTTTTTAGTACCTAATTCGCGAACAGGAAAATTTCAACCTGTTGGGGGAGCATATAAGTTTGGTGTACATGAAGCTAAGTATTTAGTTGAAAATTTTTCAGCTAAAGATGATAATCGTATTCAAGTAGATGAGGTTACAGAAGCAGACTATAGGTTATTAATTAAAAATAAATATTTGAAGGACTTTGTAAAAAGGTTTGATAATACGTTGGATAGAGAAAATATAGACAACCTATCTAGAGAGTTTATAGAAGAGATTTTCAACACTGATATCTTAAAGAAAGATGCTTTTGGTAATTTGGTTTATAGTTATTGCGGAAGACATATTACAAATATTGAAAAGACAGCCTTTGGTATGTACGAATTATTGTTGGCTGACATTGTAGCGGTTGAATTAACAAATACTCAAAAAGAGTTGTTTAAATCGCTTATGGATATAGACTCGGAAAAATATAAATTTTTTACTGCGGATGAAATAAATAGCTTAGGTATGAATTACGATAGTCAGAATTTAGTTGATATTATTGCTAATCATACTCCCAAGATACTAACTGAGAATAATGGTCAGCTATTTAAAAAACTTAAGTACAAGTATAAACGTAAGTACAAAGAACCTATAACTATAGTTTTATGAATAATAATTATAAAGTCAGCAAAACAAAATAATATCTATTGTTAGTATAACTCGCAAACACAATTTTATTCATCATTGTAAATGTGAATCGAAGGAGCGGTTTAGCCCCGACAGTAGCAGATATACTTGACTACTCACTGCGCCAGTGGGTGTGCAAGATAGAAGCGAATGGCGAGATTAGCTTCAACATTTATAACCCTCAAACCATCCCTCTCACCCTAGCCATAATCCCACGACCAATTACCAATCGCACATACCCAATCGCAATAATTAACAACACCGCAACGAGTAACACCGCACCGAGCGCAAAGCGACCCCAAGGGATGCTAAAGCGTAGATTAAACCACTGGGTAATCAGTATATACGCCGTACCACTCGCGAGTACCACCGCAAATGCTCCTGCACTGACGCCAAGTAAACCAATCTCAAGCATATTGATCTTATACAAGTCCCGCTTTTGCATACCGAGTAAGCGAAACGAGGCACTGTCCCGTAACCGGTCTTGCGAAGTGGATAATAATGAGGTAATTAGCACCATAATGCCTGTAATCATAGCGAGTAAGGTAAACACTTCTACCAGTCGGCTCATCTGACTAACAAAACCTTGCACTTGCTTGGCAATTGCCCCACCATCAATGGTGGTTATCGCAGGAAACGCCCGCACAAGGTCAGTTTGTAATTGTGGAATTTGAGTGGCATCTACTTTGGTCGTCGCAAACTGAATTTGTGGCGCATCTGCTAACACCTCAGGCTCAAATAAGAAATAGAAAAACGGACTGGGGCCACGCTCATAGCGCTCCCGAATACTGGTAATTTGTCCGACGATTTCAATACCTTGAATATTAAAGCGTACTTGATCGCCCATACCTACATTGAGCAGTTCAGCTGCAGAATCTAATATCGATAACGGCACGATCTCATCTTTACTGTCTAAGTCGTTATTAGCTCGAGTGTCAGATGCAATCGGTGCATAAAGCTGGTTGGGCGCTACCGATTCTTTAATAAATTCAGTATCCATTACACTATCGGCATAGTTGAGATTAAACACCCGAGTTGGGTCATCACCCTCACTTTGTGGCACCTCAATCTTGTCAGCAGCCACACCGCCAGCCTCAGTCACTCTCGCACGTACGACTGGATAATAAGTAATCGGCGAGTCAATCATCGTATTTAATTTATCATGCTGATCGCTTTGCACATCGAGCAAAAACAGATTTGGTGCATCTTCAGGGTACGCCTGTACAAACTGTTTATTCAGGCTATGATTTAAGAGCGTAATCATGGTCAAGACCGCCACCGATAAGGCAAGGGTGACAAAAAACAGTCCCGACTGATTGCCCTTACGCGACAAGTTATGTACTGCGATACGTGCCATCCATCCTGACTGTTTACCCCCAAGCCTCCTACCAAACAAGCCACGCTCAATCAGTTTCGCTAATAACCACAACCAACCTTTACCCAATAACCAAAAGCTGCCAGCCAGCACCAGCATACCACCCAATACATGTAAGCCTGTCAACAGTGAGCCAAACTCATAGGTGAGCAGTCCATAACTTGCTAATAACACCAAACCATACCAATATAAGGGCGGATGTTGGCGAGTATTGCTAGCCGATTGTTTGAGCACCGCTGATGGCTTGGTATGAGTCACCGCATACAAGCTTTGTTGCACTACCAATACCGTAATTACCAACGCCACGATACTGATTTTGACCAAACTGACCATCTTAATAGACAGCTGGATATCAGGCGGCAAAATAGCGGTTAAATACTGTGCTCCGATATTGAGCATTCCCAGACTTAACAATCCAGAGGCAATACATGCCAGCACCGCCATCCCCAAAAATAGCAGATAATAACTGCGTTTAATCGAACGCACCGACTCTCCGAGTGCACGACGAATGGCATTAGAGTTTTGTTGCAAGCCAACAAACGCCTTTACCACGCTCAAAAGTGCTACCGCTGATAAAAACAACACTGCAATCACCAGCAGTTTTAAGAACATCAGTACATTATCCGATACCTCAGTCACTGACGTATCCGACTCATCCGCTGTTGTCATTTCCACTTCTTGCGAGGCGGGCAGGGCATCGATAATTTGCTTAAGTTTGGTCTGCTCACTGGCAATGGCGTCAGGGCTACCCGCCAACTCAATACGGTAATTAACTCGGCTACGTTGCCCCATTAAGTTGGTCGCTTCTAAGTCATCCGCACTCATAAGCACCCGTGCGCCAAACCCAAAGGCAGTCAACGGACGATCAGGCTCAGTGACCAGCTCATCGGCGATGGTAAACACCGCATCACCAATTTTGACCTTATTGCCGACTTTAAGATTCAGCCCTGTCAACACTTGTGTTTCCACCACTACCGTATTGGGAGTAAGCTGTTGCCAAAGCGGTTTGCCTGACCCTAACACCACCTCACCATATAATGGATATTGACTCGATACGGCTTTGATACGGGCGAGGAGGGTATTCACGTCTGAATCATCGTTAGCGTTTGTATCAGCATTGACGTTAGACACCATCGCATTAAATTGATAATCGTAAACGACGCCTGATTCAACATGACTATTAGAAGAAGCAGCGGATTTTGAATCCGTTACCGACTCAAACGCCTGTACCGCCTCTAGCACATCGGGCGTCCACGCTTGCTTGCTGCTTAAAATCAAATCACCACCAACCAGCGCCCGTTGATTCTCAGTCACATAATCACGCACCGACTGTTGAATCGAATCCAGTGTCAAATAAGTTGATAACGACAATACCATTGCGAGCAAAAACAACAACGGATACACCCAATGTCGCCACCAGCTTCGGTTAAGCGATTTACTACCTAGGTTGGTATGAGAGTTGGTTGAAATGGGCGTATGTTGTTTGGTCATAGTGGCAGGGCTATTGATTGATGGTTGATGTGGGTGAGGATGAGGATTTAATAATATAGAGCAGTCAGGCTGTGACGCATAAAACACGGTAAGTGATTAGTACAGACAGCAGTGCAGACGATGTCGATTTTTAATCAAAGTACTGATAAAAGCGCTTGTCATCCGACGCCATTGCTAGTAGCTCATTATCTTCTGGCGTGTCGCCATAGGCATAAGTATGCTGATAATCAGACAGCTTAAATTGTTGCATGACACGCTGTTTTTTTTGCTGAGAGCTACAGTCGCCTTGCTTGCTAAAACCAGTGACAATGCCGTTTTTCGCATCCACTTCGGTACATATCAGTTTCAGCCCATGTCGTTCACACCAAGGCTTTAGGTATATATCCAAAGAAGCAGAAATGATAACCACTGTGTCCCCTCTGTCTTTATGCCATTGTAGTCGTTGCATGGCACTAGGGCGCAAAAATTTAGGCAGAATATGATAGGCATAAGCTTGGCCTTTGGCTTGCAGCCTGTGTTCATCGACACCTTTAAAGGCAAAGTGTAAGATTTTTGCGCGGATATCACGACCTTTTTCAAAGCCTAATTTATATCTGATAAGCGCGGGTAGCAGTACTAATTTACCAAGACGCAATCTGTTTTTAGGCACAGCGAATAGCATAAATTGAGTAAATGTATCTGTATGGGTAATGGTGCCGTCGAAATCGAATAATGCTAGGTTCATTCAACCCGCCCATCATGAATAGTAATCACCTGATCCGCATTTTCAGTCAATGCAGGGTCATGTGTCACCACCACCAAAGCGGTGCCCGACTGTTGTTGTAGCTCCAGTAGTAAGTTCATTACTTGCTGGGCGTTTTGCTCATCCAAATTACCTGTTGGCTCATCGGCAAAAATAATTTTTGGACGAGCCACTAGCGCCCGAGCCAATGCGGTGCGTTGTTGTTCACCGCCTGAAAGTTGATGTGGTAGGCTGTCACGGCGATGAGTTAAGCCTACTGCAACCAGCAGTTCTTCCACACGATTGGCGTCTGGCTGACGGGCGATATCGAGTGGAAATGCAATGTTTTCGGCAACGGTTAACGTCGGCAACAAATGAAAGGACTGGAACACAAAGCCCATATCTTGTTGACGTTTTTGTGCCAGTTCATCCTCGCTCAAGTCCGTTAAATTCTGACCATTTAGCCAAACCTCACCGGTATCAGGGTAGTCCAGTCCTGCCAATAAGCCTAATAACGTTGACTTGCCCGAACCTGATTTACCCATGATTACCGCAAACTCACCAGCACCAATACTCACATTGACATCTTTGATAATGTTCGTCTTAGTCTCGCCAATCATCACGCTTTTACTCAGATTGGTCGCGTGTAATAAAGGCTTAGTGGAAGCAGTTGCGTTGGTCATCGAATCTCTCATAGTCAGGCTCAGTAGGGTTACGGTTGTGCGCTATCACTTGCTTGTTCACCAACGAATTCATCTAGTGTCGGTTTAAGCACAGGCAGGATATTATTCTGGACGATACGTGTATAGCCCTCGCTAGTCGGATGAATGGCGTCAGATTGGTTGAGCTCAGGCACACCGCCGACACCCTCTAAAAAGAAGGGAATAAAAGGCACACCGGTATCTTCAGCAATTTTTGGATATAAGTTAGAGAAGGATTTCACGTAATCATCCCCTAAATTATCATAAATCTGCATACCGCCCAGAATCACAATACTGCCCTCATTCTGTAGACGCTCAATGGCAGTACGAATATTGCTGTCTATCGTGGCGACATCAATGCCGCGCATCGCATCATTGGCTCCAATGGTTAAAATAGTGATATCAGGTTTGGTTTTAAGCGCCCAATCAAGGCGATTCACCAGTCCGGTGCTCGTCTCGCCACTAAGGCCAGAGTTGACGACTTTAGCATTGATATAACCGGCCTGCTTTAACGCGGCTTCTAATTGAGCGGGGTAAGCTTCATTTTCTGGTAGGCCTAGACCTTCGGTGAGTGAGTCACCAAGTGCTAGGATAGTTATGGGTTGTTCGATGGTTTGGGTGGGGTCAGCATCTGATGGCTGTGATGTACTGGATTCTGTAGTCGCAGGTATGCTTTGAGACTGAGTCGAAGTCGGAGTTTCAGACTCAGCATTTATAGGACTATCTGTGTTGTCTTTACTAGGCTGGCAAGCCATTAACAATGAGCTTGCAACAACGATAAACGACAGTGGTTTAAGAAACGGCAAGGACATAACAACTCCATAAACCAAAACGCATGGTTAAAAAACAATAAAATCAGGCAATGACATCATACTAACAATGGTAGATATTTTTAGCTGTTTATGATTGGTTATGGTGTTGCCGGACTATAACTATAGAGGGCAGGATAGGAGAGTAGAAAGGTTAAACGAATGATAAAGTAGATTAGCGGTGAGACTTATAATCCATCATTTAACTCTGTATGAGTCATTAGTATTATCATCAAAAACCAACGAATTTAAAACATGATCGCGCCATTGCCCATTAATCTTTAGATAGGATTTGGCATAGCCTTCTTTCTCAAAACCAAGTTTGTTGAGCAGGCGAGCACTTCGGTCGTTATCCGGCAGGTGATTGGCCATAATACGATGCAGTCCATAGTGTTTGCGCACATAATCGATTGCACGGCTGAGCACCTCGGTCATGATGCCTTGACCTTCATAATCGGCATCTATGGAGTATCCCAGATATCCCGCCTGAAATACCCCATACATAAAGCCATTAAAGTTAATCACCCCCATAATTTGTGAGCAATCTTTTGGGGTAAAAACCATTGATATACCACTGCGCTGATGGTAGGCATCTAGCGTGGCCTCTATATGTGCCTCAATACTTTCCAACGTATAATAATTGGCATCTCTCTGTGGTTCATAAGGTGCTAGGCGCGCCTCATTACGCAGTAAATAATCTTGTAGCGGCTGCGCTAGGTCTTGGTTGAGCAAATAGACCTCGGCTTTTGTGGTACTAAATAATTTTTTCAAAGCCATCGCCGTATTCTCCTAGGCAGCGCATGCGTCATCTGTGAAGTAGAGATGACCTTACTTATTGTCATATAAATCGCGAACCACCTCGCCAATCACCTTGATACCTGCCTCTAAGGTCTCATCACTGGCAGCGATACTCATACGAATACACTCAAAAGCATGCGGATAATTGGCCGTATCTAAACCCGGGTAGAAGTGTTCACTTGGCACAATTAACGTGGCCTTTTCTTTTAGACGGTCGTACAGCTCGGTGGTGGTAATGGGTAGGTCTTTAAACCATACCCATAAGAAAATCGCCCCTTCGGGCTTGTGAATAAATACCGGATAATCGCCAAGCTCAGACTTAATATGACGAATCGCAAGTTTGGCTTTTGCCGCATAAAATGGCTGAATGGTCTCATCACACAGCTGTTTTAAATTGTCGTTGTTAAGTAATGGCGCAGTAATGGCACCACCAAAGCGTGTTGGTGCAAGATTAACCACAGCGTTCATTGCACTCACCGTCTTTATCACTTCCGGTGCAGCAATAACAATGCCGGTACGCGCCCCAGGTAGGCCAATCTTCGATAAGCTAAAACACAAAATGGTGCTTTCATCCCAGTTGAGATTCACATCAGGATAAATAATATTTGGGAACGGCTCGCCATACGCGTTATCAATAATTAGCGGCACATCATATTGCTTGGCAATCTTCGATAAATGCGCCATTTCTTCATCGGTTAACACGTTACCGGTTGGGTTGGTCGGGCGTGAGCAGCAAATTGCACCAATTTCACCGTTTTTGAGTGCCGGTAAGTTCTCTAATACTTCAAAGTCGATTTTGTATTTAAAGAAACCTGTTTCGCCTTCGTGCTCGACTTCTTCAATCTCAGGCTCAATGGCAATAAAGTGTTCGCCGTCAATTTGCACATCACTATAGCCGATATACTCTGGCGCTAGAGGCATTAAAATAGACTTGGTACTGGTATTGCCGTTTTCGTCCTCAAAGGTGCCACCGAATAAGTTAAATAAATAGAAGAAGGCATTTTGCGAGCCATTAGTTAGCACAATATTATCTGTGCTTAAATTCCAGTCGTAATGACGGTTAAAAAAAGCAACCAAAGCATCTATAAATTTAGCATCGCCTTGCGGATTAGAATAGTTCCCAATGGACTCAATAGCGTCGCCGTCAATACCGCCCTGCTCTAATGATTTATAGACATTAAAATACGCCTCGTTCACTTTATCGATACGCGCAGGGTTACCACCGCCGAGCATATTCACTGGCGTTGGACTCTTTAAGGCATCGCCCAAATCATCCATTAGCTGAGAGATGGCACTGGTTTGTGTGAACTGTTGGCCATATTTTGAAAACTTCATATTAGTACCGTTTAAGTTATTTTTAGATTAAAAAAGCCCCGATATATCAATAGAGTAGTGCTTATGCAGGCTTGCCGTCAATCATAATAGGGCGACTGGCGAGCCAAGAAAACACCACATTAATGACAGTGACGATTAAGATGAATAATAAAGGCGCATCCCAGCTGCCTGTCACCTCATGCAACCAGCCGGCACCAAACGGACCAGTAAAGGCCACCAAATATGCCACAGTCTGTGCCATGCCGGACAGTTTACTGGCCTGATTTGGAGAATAAGTGCGCAGCGAGAACAGCATAATACAGAGCGTGAAAATACTGGCACAGCCAAGCCCCATGGCCGAGCTCCACAGCCACGCCAATGACGGTGACAAATAGGCGGTACCGACCAGACCTATGAGGTTGAGTAGTGTCGCAGTAATCGCCACAGTTTGAATGGGTATGCCGCGGCGAATTAGCCATGTCATCCCAATAATAGCAATGGGCGCCATAAACTGGAATACTGAGCCCATATTACCGCCTTCGACCTCGCTTAAACCCTTACTAATCCAAATAGAGGGTAAAAAAGTCGCTACGGTATAGAACAGCAGTGATTGCAGTCCCATAAGCATTGCCATTTGCCATGCCAGGCCCGATTTCCAGATAGAAGTGGCTTCTTGAGCCGCCTCTGTTGGATTCATTACAGCGGCCGGCATCTTGTGTGAGGAGCCTAGTTTTAAGCGTAATATTATCCAAGCGACGATAGCGGCAATGCCCAATATCGCCCAGCCGCCCAATGCCCATTGCCAACCGACGCGTTCGGTTAACGGATACACCAAGCCGGATACCGTCCCTGCCATAACCGACATTGTTAAGCTAAACAAAGCAGTCATTAGTGCAATATTATGCGGGGTGCGCTGCTTAATAACCGGTGCGACCAACGTATTGGCAAAACCGATGGCCAATGACAACAAAACAGTACCGGTCAAGAAGCCGTGCCAGCCTATCCATGTCGAGCGCATAATGATGCCCGCGGTGATAGCGACTAAGACAGCGATTAATGTATTCTCTAATCCAAATCGTTTACCAATGGCCGGTGAAATCAGTGCGCCTAATGCAAACATCAACATCGGGATAGCACCAAGCCAACCAATATGAGTGGCATTTAAGCCAAGCGCTTGCTCGACTACAGGTGCAATTGCGCCTAATGCCACGATAGGCGAGCGCATGTTGCTGGCCAATAATAAGATGGCAATCGCTACTAGCCAAAAGACAGCGCGCGGCGTTTTTTCGGCCACATGATTGGCGTGATGCATTGAATTAGGCTCATTGGTCTTAGGCATTGCTTGATTCGGAGCAGAGGCGGAATGTGACATAGTAAACCACTTACTTTTGGTAAACGGGGTGGAGGGTGACGGACATAAAAAACCACCGCATAAGCGATGGTTTAACTATAGCAGAAATAATCAGCAGAACCTAAGCCAGAAAGTTTGGCCGCTGATAACAGACACTGGCATCTACTATCGCTACTTGTTATAGAGTGCTTCAGAGTTGGTTAAACAGTGCCGAAATCTAACTAAACCCTTATAGAGCAGATTTACCTAAATCAGCTGCTTTCTTGCTATCAAACGCTTTTTCATCGTTAATCTGTTCACATAGATTGGGGTCGTTACCACAGAACTGGCACGTCTCATCACCCATTAAATTGGCAACACGGCCACATGAACCACGTAACGGTTCTTTTTTTACCATGTAACCGATGCCCATAAACAAAAAGAATAGGACAAATACGGCAAAGGTAATGCCAAGCATAGGAAGTAATTGAGCGAGCATAATAGCCTCACTTAGTTTAAATAGAGTATTTTATTGGTTCAATTTTAACACATATTCAGATAAGAGGCCGCGGCAGCGCAGTATAAATGCTGTAACGACAGCAAGCAGTGCTAATTCGAATATCAATATGCAATCTTGGATATTTAGCTTTTAACCTTCAATTATATTAAGCCAAAAACTAAGAACCTGTATTCACAAGCTATAATTGGCTCTTTTTTGCCTAAAACAAGCCACTACTTTGTTAAAATTCGGCTCGAATAGAATGACTATTCAACCCAATTTTGCCTCGTATTGTCTCATTTTATTCTAAAAATACCATAACTGTAGCTTATGAATACAGGTTCTAAAAAAGCGCCTAACGTAAGGTCACAATCACCATAGGCGCTATAAAAGATATTTAGTTATAAAACTACGAATTTATAACACTAAGAATCAGATGACATGAATGATAATATAAGTAATCGCACCGGCTAAATAGCCTAATAGCGCTAGGCCACTAATACGTTTGAGATACCAAGTAAACGGCAGCTTTTCCATCCCCATTGCTGCCACGCCAGCGGCAGAACCAATAATCAAGCAGCTACCACCGGTACCAGCACAATAAGCTAAGAAATGCCAGAATGCGCCATCTTGTAAGAATTGACTTTGACGTGCCAATTCATCGCCTGTCAGTTGGGCCACTGATGCATCGGTTAATAACGGATACATTTTCATCGCACCGGCGACCAAGGGCACGTTATCGACTAAGGAGGATAGCAAACCGATTAATACGTTAATCACGTACAAGTTGCCAAAGGTATTGTCTAGCCATAAAGCCACATCGGTTAAATGTCCGGCGGTGGCAAGGCCGGCGACTGCTAATAAGATACCTAAGAAGAATAAGATGCTTGGCATATCGACACGGGTCAAAACGCCGACCACGGTCATACGTTCTTTGATATACCAGTCGTGATGACGGTGCATAATTTCTGTGAATACCCAAAGGACGCCTACCCCAAATAAGATACCCATATAAGGTGGCAAGTGGGTGATCGTTTTAAAGATAGGCACAAAGGCCAATGCCGACAAGCCCAATGTCAATACGCTAATGCGCATCTTGCTGGTAATTGACTGCTGCGCCATAAGCGTCAGGTTATCCTGAGTTATTGGGGTATCGGCTGTGATGGCTGTCTGAGTTACCTCGGCTTGACCTGTCATTGCCGCCGCAGGGTTAGGCGCTGTACTGTGTTGCTCAGAATCAGTGGCGGTATTGCCGAGATAGTTAACGTTTGAGGCCTGAAAAGGCACTTTGGCAGGCTTAGGACGAAACACTTGTTTGCCGCGAAAAATGAAGCTTAATATCAGCATAGGCACGAGCGCAGCGACCAGACTTGGCACAATTAAATCCACAATAATCTTGCTTGCCGTGACTTGGTTACCAATCCAGAGCATGGTGGTGGTAACGTCGCCAATGGGCGACCAAGCACCCCCGGCATTGGCGCAGATAACGACCATGCCCACATACCACCAACGCATGTGCTTGTCTGCGACTAATTTGCGTAGCAAAGAGACCATAACAATGGTGGTGGTTAGGTTATCGAGCAGGGCAGAGAAGAAGAACGTCATCAGACCAATGGTCCACAGTAGCTTGATGGCACTGGTGGTTTTGATACGACTGGTAATGGCATAAAAGCCATCGTGAGCGTCAATCAGCTCGACGATGACCATAGCACCCATCAAGAAAAATAAGATTTCTGCAATTTCTGCAAGGTGATGGCGCAGCTCTGTGTTTAATAACTCGGTGACACCTTGTCCACCATGGGACGCTAATTGGCCGGCAAGTAAGGTGTCGGCACCAAAAACCAACAGCGTCCAGATGAGGATTGCGGTGAGCAGGGCAGAGGCTGCTTTATCAATATGAACGTTGTGTTCAAGCGCAATCGCTATATAACCTAAAACAAAAACCAATGCCATTAACGAGTAAATCATGGCCTATCCTCAATGTTAATAAAAGTCCTAAAGTGTCGCGTTGAACAATGACAACGCAACCATTCTAAGGGATACAACAGCGTTAAGATAGACAGTAAAATGACTCGTCAAATTAGTGCTTAAACCCTTTAATTTCGGGAAATTGATAGTGTTTTGTGTTAAGATGTTTTGTAAGTATCACTTCTTAAAATGTGTGGTTTTTTAGTCTTAAACTCAATCAGTTTGACCCGCTCTTAACGCCTTCATTGCTGGTGTCTCAACAATTTGCCAATATGCCAATGGGTCCACATTATTAGAGGTAATATCCTCTACAGACGCAATATCATCATGTATCTTACCATCCTTGGGTATCACAAACATCGCCGCTATATTTTGCTCGGTCGCCATGTTCAGTGCATTCTCATAAGACATGGCGGTCAAAGCTGTTGCCCAAGCATCTGCTAAAGAGACTGTCTCGGCTGCAACCGATACCGAGGGCGCACCACCAGCAATCGGCTGACCTGTGGTCGGATCAATGGTGTGGCTATAGCGTTTGTTATCAAAAATCACTGAGTTACGATAGTTGCCTGAGGTAGCCAAATGCAGTTGATTTGGCGAGCTTGGCTGACGAATTCCGGCGATGGTCAGACGCTCGGACACGCTGCTGTCTATCACGGGTGCATCAATGGCAATCTGCCATGGCTGTGCTTTTTGATTGACGCCAGAGCTTGATATCTCACCGCCAATCTCGACCATGTAGTTGTTAATCTTGTATTTATTGCGCAGCACATCAGCAATGACATCGACACCATATCCTTTAGCGACTGCCGAGAAATCCAGCTCTACATCCTGTTTTGACTTAGTCACGCTATTACCCTTTGCGGTCACGCTATCAAAATCAATCAGCGACTTAGCGGCAGCAATCTCATCAGCAGAGGGCGGATTCTGTAGTCTATCTACCGTCATCACATTTCCAAAGCCCCATAAGGTGACTAAAGGCATCACTGTCGGATCAAAGGCGCCGCCCGACTGTTTGTATACCTGCTTGGAGTCGCTTAATACTTTAATAAAGTCATCGTCCACTTGGATTGATTCTCCAGCAGATAAGCGATTAAACTTAGAAATGGTCGAGTCTTCTTGATAGGTCGACATGCTGTTATTAATCTCTACCAAACGCTCATCGACCGCTTGTTTTATTACTTGCTCATCGACACTATCTGGCTGTTGATAGCGAATATGATAGCTAGTTCCCATGGTCTCACCTTGAATATAACTATATTCCGGCTGCTTCTGACAGGCACTCAGACCAATGGCACTAGCAGCAATAATAGTGATACCAGTACTGGCTGAGCTAGAAAAGTTAGAGAAGCGAGAAGGGAGGCTGTTAGATAAGCGAGACGACATAGGACATCCTTTGGCGCGGTTGAAGGGTTAATTTAAAGATGGAATGGATTTGGACAGCTTTTATCAATTTAGTGTGACTTTGATAGCATGGCTGCTGTGAATAATCTGCTGCCCTATTTTACAACGCTCGCTCGATTTATTAACACCTTTTATGTCGATAAAAGGTGTTAAAGGCGGCTCAAGTCATTAAGTAGAGCCATATCTAAGAACGACTAGTTAAGGAGTCGAGCCTGAAAGTAACTAGGTTTTAAGTCACCTTTGCACGTCGAATTACTTTATACAGCTTTTGCGGAGATACGCGGTTTAATAAGGTGGCAAGCTTCTCTTTTTGTCCGGCTGCAATAATGTACTCTTCATCTCTTTGTAAGGCGCTCACCACTTGTTTGGCAAAAGCCGTGGCGGTTAAGCCGGCACCCGTTGCCTTATCCATCGTGCCTTGTGTGCTGCCATCACCCGTCAGTGCATTAATCGATACATTGGTTTGGATAAATCCAGGGAAGATAGTAGCAACTTGAATATTTTGCTCGCTTAGCTCTGCACGTAAGCTGTTGGCCCACATATGAATCGCAGCTTTGGCTGCCCCATACGCGCCGCGATATTGGGTGCCGAGTAATCCTGCAACACTAGATACCATAATCACTTTGCCGCCGCCTTGTTCAATCAGCTTAGGTAATAGCAAACGGGTTAGACGAGTTTGCGCAAAATAATTAATTTCCATTAATTGACGCTCGACAGCTTCATTAGTGTCCATGATTAACGAGCGCTGACTGACGCCGGCGTTATTTATCAGCCAATCAATATGACCGGCTTGGTCCATTACCGAAGCATACGCCTCTTTGCTTTGCTCAGCATCTGTTACATCGAAAGGAATGACAAAGTGTTTGTTGGGCTTTTTGCAGCGGCTTTTAACAAGATCGAGCTTTTCGGTATTGCGGCCACTTAAAATCACGGTCGCCCCGCGGCGAGCAAACTCTATACTTAACGCTTCGCCAAGGCCGCTTGAAGCACCGGTAATCCATACCGTGATATCTTTAATGTTGATTCTAGTTTTCATAAGCATCCTTTCTTATTTATCTGTAGTCACAGAAGTCTAAAATGGTGACAAGGCAACCGAGCGCAAGTATGACAAATGTAGGCTTAGCGAGGTTAACGCCGTAACCGTTTAGTATCTCGCTGACTATAGATGAGGGTAGGGGAGAGAGTCTAAAATTATTAGCCATAAAAAAGAGCCTCATTTGAGGCTCTTAATTTATCACAGTTTGTCACTATTATAAGGCATGTTGTTAATGACAAAGTAGAAAATTAACCACCGAAGTCATCAAGTAAGATGTTTTCATCTTCCACACCTAAGCTGTGTAGCATGTCGATAACTGCAGCGTTCATGACAGGAGGCCCACACATGTAGTACTCACAGTCTTCTGGGTTTGGATGATCTTTCAGATACTCTTCATACAACACGTTGTGGATAAATCCAGTATAGCCATCCCAGTTGTCATCAGGAAGTGGATCCGATAAGGCGACATGCCATTCGAAGTTATCGAACTGCTCTTGTAGCATGTCATAATCTTCGACATAGAACATTTCGCGAACAGAACGTGCACCATACCAGAAGCTAATCTTGCGATCTGAATGCAAACGCTTCAACTGATCAAAGATATGTGAGCGCATTGGTGCCATACCTGCACCACCACCGATAAATACCATCTCAGCTTTGGTATCTTTGGCAAAGAACTCACCATAAGGACCAGAAACGGTTACTTTATCGCCTGGTTTTAGGTTAAATACCCAAGAAGACATTTTACCCGGTGGGATACCTTCAGGACCACGTGGCGGCGGACTTGCGATACGGATGTTAAATTTGATGATACCTTTTTCATCTGGATAGTTCGCCATCGAGTAAGCACGAATCACTTCCTCATCGACTTTCGACACGTAGCGATACATGTTGAATTTTTCCCAGTCTTCTTTGTATTCATCATCAATATCAAAGTCCTTGTAGTGTACTTCGTGCGGCGGCGCTTCTAACTGTACATAACCACCAGCACGGAAGTTTACTTCCTCGCCTTCAGGAATCTTAAGTACCAGCTCTTTAATAAAGGTCGCTACGTTGTTATTAGAAACAACTTCACATTCCCATTTTTGAACATCAAAGAACTCAGGATCTACTTCGATTTGCATGTCTTGCTTAACCGCTACCTGACAGGCAAGACGCATGTTGTCACGGATTTCACCTTGAGTGAAATGACCTTCTTCAGTCGGTAGGATAGACCCACCGCCCTCAATAACTTTACAGCGGCACTGGCCACAGGTGCCACCACCACCACAAGCAGAAGATAAGAAGATACCTTCGCTTGCTAGAGTTTGTAATAATTTACCACCAGCTGGCGTCACAATATCATTGTCAGGATTGTCATTAATATGAATGGTGACATCCCCTGAACTGACCAATCGTGAGCGGGCAATCAAAATAATGGCTACCAAGCTCATGATAATCAGGGTAAACATGGCGACGCCGCCAATGGCGGTACCAAATAACTCCATGATTTTTGTCCTTATTTAAATATTAAAATCGCTTGTTATCTATTAACTGGGCAATGTGAATCGGTTAAATTGACATGCCACCGAATGACATAAATCCAAGCGACATCAATCCGACAGTAATAAAAGTAATACCTAAACCGCGGAGTGGAGCAGGTACGTCTGAGTATTTTAACTTTTCACGGATACCCGCTAGCAAGGCGATTGCAAGTGCCCAACCAAAGCCTGCACCAACACCATAAGTTAATGATTCAGTGAAGTTATAATCACGCTCAACCATGAACAATACGCCACCCATGATGGCACAGTTTACGGTAATTAGCGGTAAGAATACCCCAAGTGCGTTGTATAACGCTGGCACAAATTTGTCCAAGAACATCTCAAGGATTTGAACCGTTGCTGCAATTAGTGCGATATAGCTTAATAAGCCTAAGAAGCTTAAATCGATATCTGGGAAACCTGCCCAAGCCAGCGCACCATCTTTTAGGATGAACTGAAATAATAGGTTGTTTAGCGGTACGGTAATCGTCATAACCACGATAACCGCAACACCTAGACCAATGGCAGTCGATACTTTCTTTGATACCGCAAGGAAGGTACACATACCCAAGAAGTAGGCAAGCGCCATGTTTTCAATAAAAACAGACGTGATAAATAGACTAAGATAATGTCCCATTAGTGTCCTCCTCCATGAGCCATGCCTTTAGATTGGGGCTTCATAACAAACTCAGGCTCTTCAGCTTGCTCAGGTTTCCAAGTACGCACAATAGCGATGAACAGAGCAATAATGAAGAATGCAGAAGGAGGCAGTAGTAATAAGCCGTTTGGCACATACCAGCCGCCGTCTGTTACTGGGTTTAGAACCGTAAATCCTAAAATGCTACCACTGCCGAGTAATTCACGAATCGACGCGACAAATAGCAATACCGCTGAATAACCAAGACCATTACCAATACCATCCATAAAACTTGGTATTGGTGGGTTGCTCATTGCGAATGCTTCAGCACGGCCCATTACGATACAGTTGGTGATAATCAAACCAACGAATACCGACAGCGACTTACTGACGTCATAAGCAACGGCTTTTAGAATCTGATCCACCACAATGACAAGTGATGCAATGATAGTCATCTGTACGATAATACGGATGCTTGATGGAATACGGTTACGAATAGTTGAGATAAAAAAGCTTGAAAAAGCAGTTACCAAGGTTAACGCAATACACATAACCAAGGCGTTTTTAACGCTGGTAGTAACTGCCAATGCCGAACAAATACCCAGAATCTGAAGTGCAATGGGGTTGTTATCAAAAATCGGCGTGGTTAAGATTTTTTTGGTATCTGTTGCCATGTTATGCCTCCTCGCCCGCAGTGGTTGTTTGAGCGTTAGCGTTATTAGTCGGAGTGCCACCACGTAAATTATCTAAAAATGGCTTATATCCACGATCGCCAAGCCAGAACTGAATCAGGTTACGCACGCCAACACTGGTCAGTGTTGCACCGCTGATACCGTCAACCCAGTTATCTTTGCTTTGGCCGGCTTTGGTCACACCAGTGGCAACTTCACCATTTTCATCATATGCATGGATACCTTCCCACTGAGCGCGCCATTTAGGTTCTTCAATACGCGCACCTAAGCCAGGTGTTTCTTTATGAGAGTACCAACTGATACCTTTTACAGTATTTAAGTCGCCCTCTAGCGTTAAGAAGCCGTAAATTGTACCCCATAAGCCATAACCATGGACAGGAAGTACCATCAGCTCTGGGTTGCCATCGGCGTCATTTTTTACGTAGACTTTAGCAAATTTTGGCACAGCGCCAATACTTGCTGGGTCATCGTTACCTAAATCAATGCTTAGCGCTTTGTTTTTAGAGGCTTGGTTTGCATCATACGCGTTGACATCTTCGATACCAGCGCTTGCTAAATCTTCTTCGTTAGCGTATTCGCCCTTTTCTAAATCGACCAATCTAACGTCGAAGTCTTTAAAACGCTCTTCAACATCTGCATTGGTATCGGTCGCTGGGTCAAATAGACCCGCGGCGACTAGAATGTTTTTGTTACGGTCAAGCAATTGGTTTTCCACTTGAGATGGCTTTAAGCCTACTGCAACAGCAGATACCAGTACGGAACACACCAAACACAAGACCAACGCCACCATAATGGTGGTCATATTAGAGTTTGATTTCTTAGTCTGCTGGGACATGACGCATCCTCCGAGCCGTTTGACGTTTGATGTTTGCTTGAGTGACAAAGTAGTCAAATAATGGGGCAAACAAGTTAGCAAATAAGATGGCTAGCATAATGCCCTCTGGGAATGCAGGGTTAATCACACGGATTAATACAGTCATAAAACCGATTAAAATACCGTATGCCCAGCGGCCTTTATTGGTATGAGCGGCAGACACAGGGTCTGTTGCCATAAATACCGCACCAAAAGCAAAACCACCCAAAACTAAATGCCAGTACCAAGGTAGGTTCATCATTAAGTTGTCTTCAGAACCGATTAGGTTGAAGACAAAAGAGGTAACAACCAGACCGATAACACAGCCTGCGATGATGCGCCATGACGCGATACGAGTCCAGATTAAGAACACCATACCGATTAAGATAGCCAGTGTCGATACTTCACCGATACTGCCTTGCATGTTGCCTAAGAAGGCATCCATCCAAGTAATCGCAGTGCCATAAGCATTAACGAACTGATCTGGGGTCACACCAATGGCTGATAAACCAAGTGGGGTTGCCCCTGAGAAGCCATCAACCGCGGTCCATACTGTATCACCTGACATATAAGCAGGATATGCAAAATATAAGAACGCACGACCTGATAGGGCAGGGTTTAGGAAGTTTTTACCAGTACCGCCGAATACTTCTTTAGCAACCACAACACCGAAGCTGATGCCTAGTGCCACTTGCCATAAAGGAATATCTGGTGGTAAACACAGTGCAAATAGCA
Organism: Psychrobacter sp. CX16; assembly: GCF_057396245.1. Taxonomy (NCBI): domain Bacteria; kingdom Pseudomonadati; phylum Pseudomonadota; class Gammaproteobacteria; order Moraxellales; family Moraxellaceae; genus Psychrobacter; species Psychrobacter sp. CX16. The sequence goes on along the minus strand of NZ_JBXYJF010000001.1, from coordinate 36,075 downwards.
CGGAGGTTACGAAGAAACCTTCGTTGACTTCATGACCACGAACCACTGCGAAAATGATTTCCCAAAGAATACCTACCGCGAAGGTGACGATATAAATCGGTAAAAATTGCATCGCACCATAGACGAAGGCTGCCCAAATACTGTTCGGATCATAACCGACCATGTTGGTAACCGCTGTACGCCAACCTTCAGGCTGCAAGCCTAACTGGCTAATTGCCATTAATGCTTGGTGACCGACGTTGTACATACCCCAAAACATCGCAGGGAAGGTACATAACCACACCACAATCATGATGCGTTTTAAGTCGATACCATCACGAACGTGCGATGCTGAATGGGTGGTGCTGCTAGGCTGACGTAAGAATGTGTCAAACATCTCAAACACAGCGTAGTATTTCTCAAATTTGCCGCCTTTGGTAAAGCTAGGCTCTAAGCGGTCAAACATATTGTGTAAAAATTTCATCAGCGTTAGCCCTCCTGCTCGATGCGAGTTAAGTTATCACGCAAGATGTCACCAAACTCATATTTGCCTGGTGAAACAAAGGTACAAAGTGCCACGTCTTCTTCATCAAGCTCTAATGCACCGAGATCTACCGCTGACACAATATCTTCAACAATAAGGGCACGTAATAGCTGAGTGGGTAGATAGTCTTGCGGCATAACTTCTTCATACACACCGATGGGCACCATCGCACGAGGCGAGCCATTAGTCGTGGTTGTGAAATTATATTTTTTGCCACCAAAGAACTGAGAGATATAAATAGGCAGCTTTGAGAAACGATTGAAACCTAAGCTGAAGAAGTGGAACGCAGGGCGCTCATAGCCTTCTTGTAACACGCTTACTTGGTTATGGAAACGACCAAGATAGGCTGTCGATGCAATGGTTTTACGGCCAGATAATACTGAGCCGGTAATGATACGGTTATCGCCAGGATTGAGCTGACCCTTGGTCAATTCAGTCAAATCAGCGCCGCGCTCAGTGGCAACCAAATGCGGTTTTGCCACACCTGGGCCTGCCAAGCTGATTAAACGGCGGGTAAAGATTCTACCAGTGGTAAATAGTTTACCAATCGCAATCACATCTTGAAAACCAAGCGTCCAAACCGTTACTTCACGGCTGACTGGATGCAAGAAATGAATGTGCGTACCTGCCAGACCTGCTGGATGCTTACCGGCAAACGCATGATATTCAGTGCTGTTACCGGCTGCCGTGTTCGCAACTTTAGGTAAAGTCGCATTGCCATGGTGACAGACGTAAGTCTTTGGCGATAACGTAGAAAGAACAGCCAAACCATCATTAAAGGCTTGCTGTTCTTCTTTTATCAATAACATAGGGTCGTAAGCCAGTGGATTGGTGTCCATTGCGGTTACGAAAATGGCTTGTGGACGCGCTCCAATCTCTGGCGTGCGGCTATAAGGACGCGTACGAAATGCCGTCCATTCACCAGATTTGACTAATTGCGCTTCAACGGTTTCAGAGTCAAGACCCGCTAATTCGCTAGAAGCAAATTTATCAAACGTCACTTCCTCAGCATTGGGATCAACCTCAATAACTAAGCTTTCAAAAACTCGGCGTTCACCACGATTTACAGCAATTACCTTACCAGAGGCAGGGGCAGTGTAAATGACACCAACGCGTTTTTTATCTTCAAAAACGGGTTGGCCTTTCGTGACGGTATCACCTTCTTTGACGTTCATCGTAGGCTTCATGCCGACATAGTCGTAGCCGACAAGCGCAACGTGCTTTGGCGAATGCTGGGTGATTTCACTGCTGGGCACGCCAGCAATGGGCAAATCAAGCCCCTTTTTGGTGGTAATCATAAGCGAACTTATTCCATAAGCGAAGAAAGGCCAGACGTCCTGTCGGGGGAGAGCAAGTCCCGTACGGTATGGTGACCGAGGTATGATTCTTGCAAGATAAGAGCATGTAGCAACAGCACGACAAAACGCACATCAGAGCTATAAAAACCGCATTATTTAATGATAAATGCTTGCGAGTAAATAGACCTGTGCTAACCTCTTAGCATAGAAGACAGTGGCGACTGGCTACCAAAATACATATACAATATAACCTAGGATTATACGTTAAATTACCCTAAAATTGCCAGTATGTTTGCCAATTTAAGCTATTTTAGTAGACAAAGGTTGCCATCCATTGTTTTTTAATAATCCAAGTTATTTCCAAATCTTCCTATAATTAAGGTCTTTATATGCGTACTTCCTCTTCATCTCAATCAAGTAATGATGCCAAAATTTTGACAGCGCCGTTAATTATTCCTGCCATTGATTTAAAAGATGGCAAATGTGTACGTCTAAAACAAGGTCGCATGGAAGATGACACCGTATTCTCTGATGACCCTGTGGCTATGGCGACACGTTGGGTCAATGAAGGCGCTCGCCGTCTACATTTGGTGGATTTAAATGGTGCGTTTGATGGAGTGCCGGTTCATAAAGACGTCGTCATGGAAATTGCCAAAGAGCATCCTAATCTACCTGTACAATTGGGCGGCGGTGTGCGTAGCTTGCAGACCATTGAGCATTATCTGGCCGCAGGTTTAACCTACATTATTATCGGTACCAAAGCAGTCGAAAATCCAGATTTTGTGGAAGAGGCATGCCGCGAGTTCGCCGGTCATATTATTGTTGGTATTGATGCCAAAGACGGTATGGTCGCCACCCATGGTTGGGCCAATGTCACCGATACCAAAGCCACAGAGCTTGCCAAACGCTTTGCCGATGCCGGTGTGTCGTCTATTGTTTATACCGATATTGCGCGTGATGGCATGATGCAAGGCGTAAACGTTGAGCAAACCGTTAATTTGGCGCGCGAAGGCGGTATTCCGGTGATTGCATCAGGCGGCGTGACCGATATGAAGGATATTGAGCTACTAAAACCTTATGGTGACTGCATCGAAGGTATCATTACTGGCCGTGCCATTTATGAAGGCACGCTAGATTTGAGTGAAGCACAGGCCTATTTAGATAAATAGCCTTAAATAGTCCGCTGTTTGCTTAAATTTTTTAAATTGAACACCTCTCGCACTAGGATACTAAAATGCCCGACGCCTTTGACTCAAACCATCAGGAAAGCGACAAAAATACTCGACATCGTTCAGTTTTTAGACGCAGCTTACTTAGCCTTGGTCTCTTCTTTATGGTGGCAGCTGGCGTGCCAACGTATGCTGCACCAGAAGCGGCTGTTGAAGATACACAAGAGGTTGCGGATACGGTTGATACGGTGGATGGCAGCGAGGATAGTACGGAGTCTGTGGGTGCTGACAACACAGACAGTGGTGCCATTAGTATTCCAGATGTTGATGAGGCACTCCCAACCGCTGAGTCAACGATCAAAGAAAATGCACCGGTCGCGGGTAATCTGACTCAAAAAGATACGGTTATTGAGACCAACCCAGATAAGGTCAATGATTCTGATATCAAAAACCGAATTATGGGTATCTTCTCCGAGATTGAAGGCCTAAAAAGCATCGTTGTGACCGTCAATCAGGGCGTAGTCAGATTATCAGGTGAGGCGCCCAATGAGAAAAAAGCGCAGCAAGCGATTAGTCTTGCTAACCGTGTCAGTGATGTGGTGGCGGTTGAAGATCGTATCAGCCGTACGCTAGATGTTCAGGACAATGTCACGCCAGTCATTGATAGCTTAAAGCAGCAAGCACGAGCGCTGATTAAAGCGGCGCCTTTATTATTGGTTGCGATATTGGTCTTTGCCTTTGTGGTATGGTTTGGCTCGTGGCTCGGTCGCCGTAAGGGTCTATGGCAACGTGTTACGCCCAATCCCTTTGTGGCAGAGCTTTTATCACAAACGGTCAAGGTATTGTTTATTGTTCTTGGTCTGATTTTGGGACTGAGTCTATTAGGGGCCGAAGCCATTATCGGGACACTGCTTGGCGGTGCTGGTGTGATTGGTATTGCGGTCGGTTTTGCGGTAAAAGACACCATTGAAAATTATATCGCCTCGCTGATGCTCAGTATCCGTCAGCCGTTTATGGCACGCGACTTCGTGCAAATTAATGATAAAGAGGGCATTGTGGTGCGTCTGACCAGTCGTGCGACGATTTTAATGACCCCAGATGGCAATCAATTGCGGGTGCCAAACTCTGAGGTGTTTAAAGCGACTATTTTGAATTACACCAAAAATCCAGAACGTCGCTTTGATTTTAAGCTCGGTGTTGATGCCAATGATGACCCCATTGCTGCTATTAAAGTAGGATTGGATGCGATTAATGAATTGGACTTTATTTTAAAAGACCCCAAAGCTGTGGCCATTATCGATGAGGTGGGTAATTCTAATATCGTGCTTCAATTTCAGGCTTGGGTCAATCAGGCCGATACGGATTTGTTGAAAGCACGTAGTATTGCCATTCGTGAAGCCAAGCATGCGCTTGAGGACCAAGGCTTTAGCTTACCCGAGCCAATTTATAAGCTGCGTTTTAATGGCGATGTGGAAAATGCACTCAAACAGGCCAATTATGTGGTCGATAAAGATACAGATAATCAGGACACGCTTAACGTCAATGTCGCGTCTAAAACACCGGATACTGAGCCTAAGCCAACCTCTAGAGACAAAGTCATTGAGCCAGAAACCCCCGAAAAAGCAGCGGCTAAGAAGCGTGCGAAGAAAATATTGGGTAATAGCAATGTCAAAGAAATGTTCGATGCAAGTCCTGATCCTAAGCTGATGCAAAAAGTGGAGGAGGAAATAAAGGACAATGGTGGCGATCAAGATTTACTGAGTCACGACAGCCCGCAAGAGTAATACAGAGATAGCTATCGTCAGGCACATATAAAAGAGTGAGTATTACTCTCCTAAGGCGAATCCAATAGCACGGTGTACTCTATAGTTAGACAATCTTATCGAATAAGGTGGCTAATAAAATAAACTAACCAATAAAAAGCTGAGCTCCAACGGGACTCAGCTTTTTATTGTCTATTTTGATAGATGTTGAGAGTAGCGTTTAGTATGCTAAATAGATAAGCTATTAGGAACAACATGGTTAGAATTTAAAATAATCAAACAAGGAGTATGCAATGTCTTCAACATATCCTCAAACCCAATCAGCCATTACCATCACAGAATTTGGTGAGGCAGATGTTTTAAACTATCAAAGTGATGTGTCAGTACCTGAGCCTAAAGAGAACCAGGTGTTGGTCAAAATTGCTTATGCCAGTATCAACCCTATTGATTATAAAACCCGTCAAGGTAAAGGCTGGGGTGCCGATAATATCCGTAACAATCAGTTCGCTAATAATCAACCGGCTATTTTAGGCTTTGATATGGCAGGTGAGGTGGTAGCCAGTAATGTCGATGGCTTTAAGGCAGGAGATAGAGTTGCCTCACTGAGCTTTAAAGGCGGTTGTTATGCTCAATATAATGCCATAGACGCTGAATTATTAGCTCGGGTGCCTGAGAGCGTAGATCTAAAAACAGCTGGGGCGCTACCTTGCGTCGGTACTACGGCTTATCAGCTCATAGAATTTGCTGATATTAAAGCAGGCGAGCACGTGGTTATAAATGCGCCAGCAGGCGGTGTTGGGCACTTGGCACTACAAATGTTAACGCAGTTGGTGGATGATAAAGGTATTAAGCTGACACTGATTTGTTCGCCTGAAAAGTATCAGAAGATAGGCGACTTGATTGATACCGGTAAGCTGACGGGGTGGATTGATTACACTAAAGGCGCTGCTTTTCCAGAATTAAATGCTGACGTCTTGTTAGATTTGGTCGGAGGCGATGCTGGGGTACGTGCTTTGCCTGTGCTTAAAGAGGACGGCCGAGTTGTGGTATTGCCGTCTATCTGGGTTGATAAATTAAAACAAGAAGGCCCTGATAGCTTAACTATTGAAGGCTTTATTGCCAAGCCAAATGCGACAGACTTAGCAGCAGTACTGGATCAAATTGCTAAAGAGAAGCTGACGCTGCATATTCAGCAGACGTATCCCCTAGCCAAAACCGCTGAAGCACATCGGGCACTCGAGACAGGCGGTACCTTTGGTAAGATTGTGTTAGAGATGTCGTAGGCAAGTTGAGTCTAGGTTAGATAAATTTAGTCCAATTTCAATTAAAAGTTCAATCAAAAGTTCAGCCCAAGATGAGATTAGCCCTGTCTTGGGTTTTTTTGGGTTATTCAAATAAAGGACTGTGCAGCCTCGTTTGCTTAAGAAAGCAATACATAGTTAACACGAACCTTATGCTTGACTAACTAAACATGGTGGCATGGGTAGCTGTAGCATGTTCAACTAAAGACAGAATTTAAACAGTTAAATATTTTTTAGTCATTCAATTCTTAATCAAAGTCTTAATCAAAGGATACAGACAAATTATGTCACTCAAACAAAAGCTACAAAATGCCACTGACTCAAAAAACAGCAACGATAAATTAACCTCAGAAGAGTATGTTGCTCGCGCTCGTCAAGAGATTGAGGACTGGATGAATCCGAAGCAAAATGTGCTAACCAAAAGCCTATCCGCAATCAGTGCACCGATTGAGCAGGCAGGCGATGCCATCATGAATGCGCCGCAGTTTGGTGACACCCTAAAAGACGCTGTCGAAGAGGCGCTAACCACGCTAAGTGATACCGCCAGTTGGTCGATTGATAATGAACAGATTCTAGAAGAATATAATCAGACGCATACCTCAGACAAGATAGAATCCATTGCGGATATTCAAAAACTACCATTAAAGACCATTGATGAGCAGGTAAAACTGTTTAAAAGTAAATATGTTGCCGCAGCAAGCGCACAAGGTATTACCACAGGTGTCGTCGGTTGGGCTGGTATTGCTGTAGATATAGCAGGGCTATTAACTGCCAATCTGAGAGCCATCAACGAGTATGCCTTGCACTATGGCTTTGATACAAATAAGGAGAGCGAGCAACTATTTGCCATCTCTTTGTTGGCAATTGCTACCTCTCACTCAGAGAAGGAGCGTCAGGCTGCGCTAAATGATACCCTAAATTTACTAAAAGACCCAGAAACGATGGCTTTTAACAAGGTGAATGAGGAGCTGATGTCACGCGTTATCCGTCAGACAGCGACTCAAGTAGCGACCAATTTGGTTAAAACAAAAGCCGCTCAAGTGGTACCAGCGGTTGGTGCCGTCGTCGCGGGTGGTGTGAATGCTAAATATACTGCCACCGTCTGTGAAGCGGCCTATCAATGCTATCGTAAACGCTTCTTAGATCGTGCAGCGGCCTAATTAAACCAGCTAGTTCATCTCTAGACAGTCACTACGCCTTGCTGTGATTGAGCATATAGCGAAAAGTGAGACTGATTCTACCGTCGTGGATTGTTTTGGTTTTGGTAACGGTGTGCTTCCAGTGCTGCTGTGTGGCGCCGCGCATTATAATCAATTGCCCTGACTCAAGATAAAGTTCGACTTTGTCTTGGGTCTTTTTGTGCTTTAAGACAAATTTACGTGTCGCACCCAGTGATAATGAGGCAATAATAGGTTGGGGGCCAAGCTCTGGTTCATCATCGGCATGATAGCCCATACCGTCTAGGCCACTGGGATAGTTATTCAGCAGACAGGTATTGAAAGTAACCGCTACGCCCATCTGCGATAGCTGCTGTTCAATGAATTGTTTCACGTGAAACACTACAGGGTGCCACGGATTAATCGGTCTAGTATGCCCAGAATAGGTGTAGGTCAATGTCAGACCTGAACGCTCGCCTGTATCACCCATCCACACAATCTGCCGAGTCGTGATATGGGTTTTGCCAAATAAGGTGACCTTATCAGGTTGCCATGGCAGCTCACGTAAAAGCTGCTCATAAAGGTCTGCATCGTTTTCTACGACAAGGCCTAAGTCATTGACAATACCATCGTAAGGCAGCAAGTTATCTGTGGGGTGTGGCGCAAATAAATCAGTCATTTAGGCAGTTAGCTAGTTTTTGAGGGTTGAGGTTTTGAGGGTTGAGGGTTAGTCTGCTTATACGACTCGAAAATAACCTTTGCACATTGCTCAGGCGCTTCTATCGGTAATAAATGACCATAATCGGTGAGAGTGACGATATGCGAGTCTGGCACTATTTTTTTCCAGCTGTCGCGGACCTTATCGCTATTAAATACAGAAGGTTTTGCCAATATCAGTAAGTAATTAACTTTTGTGTTGTTCAGTTTTTTTAGGGCAGGGGTGACATACGGAGTACCAAAATAGCTGGCAAGCTCATATTTAGGCTCAAATAACAGCTGATAACTATCCTCTTCCTTTTTAATCAGGCTGTTTTTTGCAAACAGCTTTAGATGCTGGTCACTGATACGCCGGTAAGCACGATTATCACGCAGGCTTTGATAATAAGCGTCAATACTTGACCAGTTATTTGGCTTAGTCTTAGTGCTTTTAAACGGCTCTTGCGTCAGTAAGATAGGCCGAGGAATGTGCCTATAGATAAAGGTCTGATTTTTGGTAAAAGTCACCGGGTCAATCAAATACAGTGCAGAGAATAAATCAGGCCGTTTGGCCGCTGCCATCGCGGTTGCTGTGGCGCCTTGTGAGTGGCCAATACCAATAACAGGACCGTTTTGCGTCTGCTCTAGAAACTCAATGAGGTAATCTGCATCTTGCTCACGGGTTAGTACCTTATCTGTTGGCAAGTCCAACCAATAGCCTCGCATCGCCAAGCTGATAACATTAAATTGCTGACTAAGCTCAGTGACTAATGGCTCATAAACCCCTACAGCAAAGCCATTGCCGCCATAGAAGTGGGCGATGGGTTTTGTATCCTGACTGCTTGAGTCCTCATTAGTCCCCAGAGTGGTAAAGTCATAATAGCGGGCTTGCTTGCCCGCCAAAGTGAGCTTCTTTTCAAAATCTTGCATTGGCTGTTGATATCCATTCATTATCATTATGTCCTTAAATTATGCGTTTAATTCCGGTATTAGAGTGCGTTGTCGTCGTCATCGCCCAAGAAGCCGCCGCTTTGACGTTGCCACAATCCAGCATACACGCCATTTTTAGCCAGTAGTTCGTCATGGCTGCCTTGCTCAATGATACGCCCTTTATCCATCACCACAAGTCGATCAAGTGCGGCAATTGTTGAGAGTCTATGCGCAATAGCGATAACGGTCTTGCCGGTCATCATGCTTTTTAAGCTCTCAGTAATGGCATGTTCCACCTCAGAATCTAGTGCGCTGGTGGCCTCATCAAGCAGTAAGATAGGTGCGTTTTTCAACATTACACGGGCAATGGCAATACGCTGACGCTGACCGCCAGAGAGCTTAACGCCGCGCTCACCCACTTGGGTATCTAGCCCTGTATTGCCTTTGGCATCATTTAAATCTTGAATAAAGTCCCAAGCTTGCGCTTCTTTACACGCCGCGATAATCTCGTCATCGGTCGCTGTCGGACGGCCATAAGCAATGTTTTCACGCACGGTGCGGTGCAGTAGTGAGGTATCCTGAGTCACCATACCAATTTGCTGACGTAAGCTTTCTTGAGTGACCTCGTCAATGGCCTGACCATCAATGGTAATCTTCCCAGAATCGACATCATAAAAGCGCAGTAGTAAGTTGACCAAGGTTGATTTACCGGCACCTGAGCGACCGACCAGCCCAATTTTTTCACCTGGTTTGATATCTAGATTAAAGTCATCAAGCAGTTTGATATAGTTAGGATTTGCTGGCAGCACATTGTCGGCATTCAGTGGCTCAGTACGCGCAATGCTTAAATCCGACCCTTCATAGCCAAAATCAACATGCTCAAAGGTAATGCGTCCCTCACTAACTACCATATCGGCAGCACCGTCTTTGTCTATAATCGATTGTGGTGCTGACAGAGTGTGAATACCATCTTGCACAGTACCGATGCTCTCAAATAGACTTGCCATTTCCCACATAATCCAGTGCGTCAAACCGTTAAGACGCAGCGCCATCGCAGTGGCAGCGGCAATCGCGCCGACACCGACATCACCGCGCTGCCATAGATACAGACCAATACCGGCAGTACTACCAATCAAAATAACACTGATTAAATGGTTCACAAATTCAAGCCAAGTGACCCAGCGCATTTGACCATGTACCGTATGTAAAAACTGACGCATCGCCGATTTGGCATAGCCAAGCTCACGCTGCGAGTGGCTAAACAGTTTGACAGTCATAATATTGGCATAAGCGTCAGTAATACGTCCTGTCATCAGGGCACGTGCATCGGCCTGAACGCTGGCAGTTCGCTTTAAACGGGGCAAAAAGTACCACAGCGTAAAGCCAAACAGCACCATCCAAATACCAAAAGGAATCAGCAGCAGGCTATCGAGTTGGAACAAGATGATGCCACTGGTCACAAAGTACACCAGCACATAAATCATCATATCCACAACGGTAATGACTGTGTCACGGACGGCCAGTGCGGTTTGCATTACCTTCGCTGAAACACGACCAGAGAATTCGTTTTGATAAAACTGCATAGACTGGCCCAGCATACGCTTGTGAAACCGCCAGCGCATTTGCATCGGAAACACGCCTTGAATTACCTGAAAGTGCACCAGCGAGGCGAGGCCCACCCAAAATGGACTTAATAACAGCACTGCGGCAATCAACAAAATGGTGTCACTTTTGGCAGCCCAAAGTGTGGAAGGAGTATACATGCCGAGCCAATCGACGACATCGCCAATCCACGCAAATAGCATGGCTTCGTAGATACCGATACCTGCCGTAAGTATGATAAACATCAGCAGCCAGCCGCGAAGGCCATAAGTACAGGCCCACAAAAATTTAAACAAGCCCTCCTTTGGTAAAGGAATCTTGTTTTCGGGGAAGGCTGGCAGGCGGGTTTCGAAATAATTGAAAAGCTTGTTCATAAATAACTACCATTTAGAGCGTCACTCATTCGGCTCACCCATTTATGTGAAATCTGTTTTGAGACTTTAAATAACGTGTCAGCAGCTGACCAATAGGTCGATAAATTGATAAGCAATCAAACTCCTATTTAAACGACTCAATTAGTTCAATACTTTTCTTATTAAATGAGCGAATTATCAAAAGTCGATTGCATAGATTGTAATATTTTGTTACATTTGTCATTTTAGAGACAAACTTATGACCTATCTCATTATTGCTGTGCTATGCAGTGTCTCGGTATCGGTATTACTAAAAATATTACGCCAACAAGGCATCGATATCCGTCAGACCATTGTGGCAGGTTATCCAGTCGCCTTTTTGCTGACAGGACTGTTACTCAGACCAGATTTAAGCGGTATTGATACGCTTGGTAGCGCGTGGGGTATTATTCTTTTACTGGGCATATTACTGCCACTGGTCTTTCTAATCTTGGGTCGTGCGATTGAGTCAGTCGGTATTATTGCCACTGATGCTGCGCAGCGATTGTCATTGATTATTCCAATCGTCTCCGCCTTTTTGCTGTTTGGTGAAACGTTAACCACGCAGCGCATATTGGGTATTGCTATTGGTTTTGTGGCACTAATCGCACTGGTTTATCGTCAAAATAATCCAAGTGTGATTGGTTATCGCGTTTATGATACAACGGCTTTTAATGATGCACCAAAGCTTCCGGTAGGATTATGGTTACTGGGTGTTTGGCTTGGCTACGGTGTCATTGACATCTTGTTCAAACAAGTGGCAAAACAAGGCGCCGCTTTCCCCTTAACCCTGTTTATGAGCTTCGGTCTGGCAGGCTTACTGTTGTTTATTTACCTGCTTATCAAAAAGACGCAGTGGCAAGGCAAAGCATTAGCGTCTGGCGTCATTTTGGGCATATTAAACATGGGTAATATCTACGCTTATGTCAAAGCACACCAAGCCTTATCCGATGCGCCTAGCGTGGTATTCACAGGTATGAACGTCGGCGTAATTGCTGTGGCGACCCTTGTCGGTGTGGTCGCTTTCAAAGAGACACTTAGCAAAATTAACCTACTGGGTATCGTGCTTGCTATCTGCTGCGTATTGGTTCTATTTTGGGGCTAACTTAAGATAGTCAAGGTAGCCAAATATTGAAGCGAAATCACGGCATAACCACTTTAAAACAGCGTCAGAAAAACAAAGAAAGGCGACACTGCATGAGTGTCGCCTTTCTTTGTTTAGCCATTTAATAGTATCGTGCTTTAATCATTTTTGGCAATAAAGTCTTCAACCTGCTTGGTTAAAATATTCCATAACTTCTTCTGCGCCGCCTCGCTGCCCCATGCATTATGCGGACTAAAAATAACGCGAGGATGCTGCTCTTTGGCAATCGCCAGTAGCGGATCATCCTCTGCAATCGGCTCTTGTTCAAACACATCGGTCGCATAGCCAAGCACTTGCTCCTGCTTAATCGCCTCTGCCATAGCCTCAGTGTCAACAACACCGCCACGTGCTGCATTGACCACTAAGGGCTGCTTTTTCATTTTCGCCAAGGTATCCTGATTAATCAGATGTTTGGTCTCCTCGGTCAATGGGCAATGCAGACTAATGATATCGGAGGTTTTGAGTACGGTGTCAAAGTCAGTATAGTCATCATTACGCGGCGCTTTGCCTTGATGCTCCGCCCAAAGAACTTTCATACCAAAGGCCTTGGCAATCTTAGTAACCCGCTCGCCGATAGTACCGACACCGATAATGCCTAACGTTTTGTTCTCTAAATCAATTAGCGGAATATCCAATAGGCTAAAGCTACCTGACGCCTCCCATGTACCATCGACGACCTTTTGGTGATAATGAACCACCGCCCGCAGTGCCCCCAGCATCAGCATAAAGGTATGTTCGGGCACACTTTTGACCGCATAGCCTGCGACATTGTACAGCTCGACATTATGCTCTTTACAGGCATCACTATCGACATTATTCATGCCAGTGGCAGTGAGTTGAATGAGCTTAAGATTGGGGAGGGCAGCGATAACTTCACGGTCAATCTTAACCTTATTGGTGAGAATAATATCGGCATCTTGGCAACGCTCAATAATCAAGTCATTGTCCTGCTCAGTGTCATCAAAGGTGACATAATCGGTGACGCCATCAGGTGCTGGCAACTCAACACTGTCTAAGAATGTTCCTTTATCTAAAAAAACGGCTTTCATAACATAACCTTTTATAACTTATAATAGGGAAGGTTCAACTGATCTTGGGTCTTAACGTTGAATATAAGCTCTTAACGTTCAATGCCCGTGTTCTTTAATAAACTCGTTTATTTGCTCACACACGATATTCCACAGCTTTCTTTGCGCCGCTTTACTACCGGCACCGTGGTGTGGACTCAGAATAACGCGGGGGTGATTGTCTTTTGCCAGTTGTACGATGGGGTCGTCTGATTTCGCAGGCTCTTTTTCGAACACATCGGTGGCATAGCCTAAGATTTTATCGTTCTTTATGGCCTCTGCTAATGCGGTAGTATCTACAATTTGACCACGGGCAACGTTGACGATTAGAGGCTTTTTATCCATTTTTGTAATGGCATCAGCATTAATAAGATGTTTGGTTTCTTCTGTTAGCGGGGCGTGCAGGCTAAGCACATCTGAGGCGGCAAGCACAGAGTCAAAGTCGGTATAATCGTCATTACGAGGCTCTTTACCTTTGTGTTCTGCCCAAAGCACCGTCATGCCGAACGAATTGGCAAGCTCGCCCATACGTTTACCAATTGAGCCGACGCCAATGATGCCGATGGTTAAGTTATCAACATCAATCAGCTCCTCATCCATGTAGTAGGCTTGTCCAGTTTTATACCAAGTACCATCAAGGACGGTATTATGATAATGGATGCCAGCTCGCATGGCGTTTAGCATAAGCATAAATCCATGCTCTGCCACACTTTGGGTCGCAAATCCTGGCGCGTTGTATACTTCGACGCCATTGTCTTTACAAGCTTCCATATCGATTTGATTGGTACCGACAGAGGTGACTTGCAACAGCTTTAAGTTAGGCAGCGCTTCAATCACGTCACGCTCTATTCTTAGTGTACCAACGATGACAATCTCGGCATCCTGACAGCGCTCGATAATGGTCTGGTTATCTTGCGGGGTCTTTTGGTAGGTAACGTACTCGGTGACACCCTCTGGCTGCGGTAATTCTAGTTCGTCATTAAATCGTACTTCATCCAGTAATACGGCTTTCATTATTAACTCCTATGATTATTTATTAATGAAAATTAGCTCTCATCAAAAATTAGTGATTATCGAAGAACATCATCAAAACCAATTAGCGAACAAAAAGTCTGATTTTATAATTAATATGACTTAAACCTATGCTAAGTTTAATGAGTAGTACCCATTTTAGGGGTAGGGCAGGATTGTTGTGTATGAGTTGTGCTTATAGTTGCAAATATATGTCTCAAAATTTAGTGCTCTGTTTTTTATGTATTGACGTTAACATAGAGGCAAGATGCCTGTTATTACTGTGTTTGCAGAAGATTAAGCTTAAAAAGGCCACTATTGGTTTAACCGCCTTTTCAGCAATCGGCTATAGAAATTGAGAAGTTTGTCCTCATAAAGGCAAATAGACTTTATAATATAAAGGACTAGGTTAATACAAAGCATCAAGACGACGGTTAGCGTCTCTATCTATCTAGCGCCTGCTGAATGGTTTTTAGAATATAAGATATAGATGCAGACCGACTCAAATTGATATAGCGCTTGGTGCGCTGTGCTTTGTAGACTAAAATAGTCCCCGACACTTTACTAGATAAATAAGAATTGACTGATTTATGACAATAGCTGCTTTAATCCCCGAATTCGCCGTTGGTCAACGCTACCTTTCAGACACTGAAGCAGAGCTTGGCTTGGGTGTCGTCATTGATGTCGATGACCGCTGCGTGCATATCCTATTTGCGCAAAGCGAAGAGACACGGGTATATGCCAAAAACTCTGCGCCGTTATCGCGTGTGACCTTCAAAGTCGGTGATGAGATTACCGACCAAGATGGCAATACCCATATCGTTACTGGCGTTGATGAGGTGATGGGCGTGGTGAAATACCATGTGGAAGGGCATCCACGAGGCATTATGGAAACCCGTCTGGCAGCCAATATTACTCTAGCTAAGCCATTAGAGCGCTTGCTGGCGGGCCGAGTTGAGCGTAGTGACTGGTATGAGCTGCGTCAAGATATCCTGCGTATGCAGTCGGCCTTAGCAGGTCATCCGCTAAAAGGCTTGATGGGCGCCCGTGTCGATATCATTCCGCATCAGCTTTATATTGCACATGAAGTCGGTAAACGTATTGCACCGCGCGTATTATTAGCGGACGAAGTGGGTCTGGGCAAAACCATTGAAGCCGGTCTGATTATCCATCAGCAGCTATTAACCGGTAAAGCACAGCGCGTGTTAATTCTCGTGCCAGACAGCTTGCAGTATCAGTGGATGATTGAAATGCGTCGTCGTTTTAATCTGAACTTTGCCTTGTTTGATTTGGTTCGTACGGCGGCAATTAAAGAGCACAATCCGGATCAAAATGTCTTTGCCACCGAGCAGTGTATTATTGCCGGTCTGGACTTATTGCTTGATCATCATGATTTGTATGAGCAGGCGATGGAAGCAGGCTTTGATTTATTGGTGGTTGATGAGGCGCACCATCTGCATTGGGATCGCGACCACGGCGGTAACGATAAGTACGAGCTGGTCGCCGATTTTGCTCATGAAACACCAGGCGTTCTATTATTAACCGCAACGCCTGAGCAGTTAGGTGTTGAGAGTCATTTTGCGCGTCTGCGCCTGCTAGATTCTGATCGTTTTGATGATTTAGATGACTTTATTGCCGGTCAAGATGCCTTTGCCGATACCGCTGCTGTGGCAGAAGTATTGATGGATGAAAAGCCACTGTCTGAAGGTCAGATTAGCGCGCTGACGCATCTGCTTGGCTTTGAAGATGAGAATGAGCTTGCGACGATTAATGAAGATGACAAGCTGCGTACTTATGCATTAAATCAGTTATTAGATCGTCATGGCACCGGCCGTGTATTGTTCCGCAATACCCGTGATAGCGTACAGGGCTTCCATGGTCGTACCAGCCGTCCGCATCCACTGCCTTGTCCCGACGCTTGGGTTGGTAACTATCAAACTTGCGGTAAACTTCGTGAGCAGCTATGGGGTGAAGAAAATCAGCCCGATGGTAGCTGGCTAGAAGATGACCCCCGTGTGCCTTGGCTAATTAACCTGTTAAAAGATGAGTTGAAGCAGCAAAAGGTACTACTCATTGCGCGTAGTGGTGCAACGGTAGAGAGCTTGGAGGCGGTACTGCGTCTACATGCGGGTATTAAAACTGCGATTTTCACCGAGCAGATGAGCCTACTTGAGCGTGACCAAGCAGCAGCATTCTTTGCTGATGAAGCGGGCGCACAGATTCTACTGTGTTCAGAGATTGGTTCAGAAGGTCGTAACTTCCAGTTTGCGAGTCATCTCGTATTATGGGATTTACCGGCCAATCCAGATACGCTAGAGCAGCGCATTGGTCGTCTAGACCGCATTGGTCAAAACCAAAAAATCACTCTACATGTGCCATACGTACAAGGCACCGCACAAGAGCGTATGTACAAATGGTACGACGGTGCGCTAAATATCTTTAATCATATTTCGCCAACGGCACAAACGGTGCAAGAGCAGTTTATTGTTGACTTAAAGCCGCTGCTTGAGGGCGAGGATAACGAAGTAAACCGTGAAGCATTAGACACCTTAATCGAAAATGCCAGTCAGCTGCGTTTAGAGTTAGAAGCAGAGCTGCAAGCCGGTCGTGACCGTTTGCTTGAATACAATTCATGTCGTCCACGTGTGGCGTCGCGTATTGCCGATGCAATGAGTGATTTTGATGCCAATAATTTATTGCCAGCATTCTTAGACCGCTTCTTAGGTTCAGCAAACCTAGATCACAGCGTACAGCGTGATGGTTCATGGATTGTCCATCCGCCAGAGGCTGAAAACAGCCAACATCCGGATATCGAAAACTTACCGATTTCTGAAGATGGCATGACGCTGACCTTTAAGCGTAGCCAAGCCTTGATGCGTGAGGACATGGACTTTATTACCCATGAGCATCCGTTGATGTTGGCTATTTATGACATGATTAACTCGGGCACATTTGGTAATACCACGGTCGCGATGCTTAAGAGCAACACTGTGCCGGAAGGTATGCTGTTATTAGAGGTTAACTTTAGAGTGACCACGATCGCGCCTAAAGTTTTGAACCTAACGGCGACGCTACCGACCCAGACCTTGCGTGTGTTCTTAGGCGAGCACGGCGGTGATTTATCAGAGCGTATCACTGCCGATATGATTATGCCGCACATCGAGCGCTTGGATAAAAACCGTGCGCGTCAGGTGGTCAAGGTACGTAGCGGTGTGATTGAATCACGCTACCATGATGCCGAAGCCATTGCGCAAGGTAAATTGGATGATATCAGCGCACAAGCCATGGCGCGTTTTAGCCAAGTGTGGCAACGTGAAATCAGCCGTCTAAAACAGCTACAACAGGTTAACCCGAACGTACGTGATGAAGAGATTGAACGTCTAGAATCGCTTAAAGCTCAAGGGGAGCAAGCGCTCAGTAATCTATCGCTGGTTCCAGACAGCATCCGTGTGTTGGTCGCGGTTAAGCCGTAGTTTCTTATGTAATATCTTTTTAAAAAGCCCTCCTTTAGCTATTAAAGGAGGGCTTTTTGTTTTTTGAGAAATAGGGTAATCTAAACTCGTAAGAGGTTCATTATTTGTCTTACTTAGCATGAGATTTAACTCAAATTAAAAATTTTAGTGACTGGTTATTATTTATTTGTACTGTCTGAGAGGTAGAGCTAGGCACTTAAGTAGATCTAGGCACTTAATAAATAACATCCAGCCACCTATTAGTGTTTAATCGCTATTATTTTGGTACGTCTTAAAAGATTTTTTAGCATATAAATGTAAGGAAGTCATCCAATGACCCCAGCTGTCAATTTAGCCAAAAAGCTAAAACTTGATTATCAAATTCATGAATACGAACATGACCCGAGCGCAGAATCTTATGGCTTAGAGGCTGCTGACAAATTGGGTGTCGCACCAGAGCACGTTTTTAAAACCTTGGTAGTGACAACCGATGCCGATAAATTAGCCGTGGCTATCTTGCCCGTAAGTGACACGCTAAACTTCAAAAAGATGGCTAAGGCTTTGGGAGCTAAGAAGGTACATATGGCAGACCCAAAGGTTGTTGAACGTACTACTGGGTATGTGTTGGGCGGTGTTAGCCCTTTGGGTCAAAAGAGGCGATTGCCAACTGTCATCCATGACTCAGCAAAGGCGCTAGATACGATGCATGTCAGTGGCGGTAAACGAGGACTTGAGATTGAATTACCACCAAAACACCTAGCGAAAACCTTGTCTGCTACATTTGCTGACATAATTGATTAACAATGATTGATAAAAAAATTAATTTCTTTGCTAAAATTACTCATGGGTCTTAACTTTTATTATTTGGAGTTACTTTCTATGAATAAGATGATTTGTTCTATCGTTTCTTTTACGCTGCTAGCTGCTAGTCTACCTGCAAATGCTGCTGGTGTTAAATGTGCTGACTTTCGCAGTCAAGCAGAAGCACAAGCTTACTTTGATGCCAAAAAACCAGGCTACAAAAGACTAGATAGAGATAAAGACGGTATCGCTTGTGAAGCTTTGAAATAGCGTAACCCAATCAATGTTGTTTAGTGCCTATCAGTTTATCTACCTTACGTATAGACTGTGGTTAATCGTTTTTAAGCCACTTATTCTGAGACCTGCTTATGCCGCACGTTATTGTTCAAGCTTCCCCAAATGTCACTATTAAAAACCCTGAGAGCCTGCTTAAAAAGTTAAATACTACCTTATGGGATACCGGTCACTTCGGCTCACCACAAGCGATTAAAGCACGCATGCTCGATGTCGAGACCTTCTTAGTCGGCATTGAAGATGACCAACAAGCGGAAGGCTTTGTCTATGTGCAATTGAGGCTGATGCCAGGGCGCAGTCAAGAGATTCGAGATGATTTAGCGGATACGCTATTGGCGTGTTTGCAAGCGCAATTAGGTGCTGACCAATCAAGCCGCGTTACGGTGCAGTATTGTGTTGAAGTAGTGGAGTTGACGGCTGCTTATCGCAAAGCTCGGGTTTAAGATATTGCATACAACAGACAACACAAGCATTAAGCTGATTTAGGTTAAGTTCTACGCACTCTTATTTAATTTCGAGGTGCGGAGCATTAGCTCGTCTTATGCGAGCGTCGGACTTAGCTTGTATGTGCTTTCCCCAATTTGTTGCCCTGACTGTTACCAGTTGACGATAATTGTCGTCCTCGCTCATTTGTATGGCGACTAATGCCTGTCTGTCTATCCAGTCTTGCACTAACTTATTGGGCTCTTTTTTTGAATCGTGTTCCTTGCTCACTACCTTCTCCTTATTTTTATCCTACTTAATTTTTTAGCCTAATGACTATAGCAAAAATAACATCAATAAAAAAACCGCCCTATATCAAATAGGGCGGTTTTTATGTTCTAGAATAGATCCTTCGATAAAACAGAAGGCTAATTAGTCTAGGAACGAGAAGTTTTCTACTTCCATATCAGTCATAGAAGAGCTTGGGGCTACCATGCTTTCTGCGTGACCTGATGTACGTGGTAGAATCTTATCAAAGTAGAAGTTAGCCGTTTGAATCTTAGCTGTATAGAATTCAGGCGCTTCAGTACCACCGTTCTCAAGCTTATCATAAGCGACTGCTGCCATACGTGCCCAGTGATATGCCATCATTACATAGCCTGAGTACATTAGGTAATCAACAGAGGCAGCTGAGATGATTTCACGGTCTTTGCGCGCGCTTAGCATTAAGCGTACGGTTAGAGTGTTCCATTCAGCACATAGCTTGGTTAATGCCCAAACGTATTTGCGCATGTTTTTATCAAGTGCGTATTCACCACACCACTTCATGATGCTTGAGGTATAATCGCGGATGATTTTACCTTTAGACTGCAAGATAACTTTACGACCTAATAAGTCTAGAGCCTGTACGCCAGTTGTACCCTCATAAAGAGTAGCAATACGTGCGTCACGAGCGATTAGCTCCATGCCCCATTCTTTGATATAGCCGTGGCCACCATATACTTGCTGACCTTCTTTAGCCGCTTCGATACCAAGCTCAGTTAAGAAGCCTTTTAGGATTGGCGTGTAGAAGCCTAATTTGTCATCCCACTTCTCAAACTCTTCATTGTTATCTTCAGCAACGCCTTGAGACATCTTGTCTGCATAACGAGCAGCATGATAAATCATTGAGCGGCCGCCTTCAGCGAACGCCTTCATGGTCAATAGCATACGACGTACGTCAGCGTGGTTAATAATCGCATCAGCTACTTTTTCTGGCTCTTTAGTACCAGAAAGAGCACGCATTGAACGACGTTCGATAGCGTATGGTAGGGCGTTTTGGAAAGCAAGTTCACAATGCGCTAGACCTTGGATACCGGTACCGATACGGGCAGTGTTCATGAACGTGAACATCGCTTTTAGACCACGGTTTGGCTCACCAATTAGGTAACCTTTTGCATCGTCGAAGTTTAGAACACAGGTGGCTGATGAGGCGATACCCATTTTGTGTTCAATTGAACCACAGCTTACGCCGTTACGCTCACCGGCTTCGCCTTCTTCGTTGATGTTAAATTTAGGTACGATAAACAGTGAGATACCACGAGTACCTTCAGGTGCATTTGGCAGACGTGCTAAAACGATATGAATGATGTTATCGGTTAGGTCGTGCTCACCACTTGAGATGAAGATTTTAGTACCGTTTAGCTTATAAGTACCGTCATCTTGTGGCACTGCTTTGGTTTTTACTTGGCCTAAGTCAGTACCGGCTTGTGGCTCAGTTAGACACATAGTGCCTGACCAAGTACCTTCAACTAGTTTTGGTAGGTAGGTGTCTTTTTGCTCATCGGTACCGTACTGCATTAAAGTATTGATACAGCCAGTGGTTAGACCTGGGTACATTGCCCATGGCCAGTTCGCCGTACCAAACATTTCTGCTTTGATTAGGTTAAGTGACATTGGGAGGTTCATACCGCCGTACTCTTCTGGGTATGAAATACCTTGCCAGCCGCCTTCTACGAATTGATTGTAAGCGTCTTTGAAGCCTTTTGGTGTAGTAACAACACCATTTTCAAAATGACAGCCCTCTGCATCTGCTGGCTGATAAAGTGGGCTAAGAACATCTTCAGAGAAATCAGCCATGCCTTGTAGAATCATATCTACTGTTTCTGGATCAGCGTTTTCGCCATTGCTTAGATCTTTATAATGAGTTTGAAAGTCAAAAACGTCATTTAATAGGAATTTGATATCGCGTAGGGGGGCTTTATAACTTAGCATAATTGAATCTCTTGTATATTCAGGTGTGTATCAGTCGACCATTATCAGTCCATGACAATGTGAGAATTATCATCAATTTTAGTATAAGCGCAATTTATATAAAAACCTATGATTGATAAATATTATTCATCGGTGAACAGGTGTATGATAAATAATGTTTATATAAATTAGACTTGTCATAACTAAAGACGATAAAACCACTCCCAAAACTCAATGAGCTCTAAAAGATCAGCATCATGAAGAGAGTCAGGCTGTTTTGTGAGATGACTGATGATTCGAATGCATTTTGAAAAGGGTAAAATCTCGGTAATGTCTACTATATTCAAACATCAAACCTTATAATAAACGGTATCATAAACAATCAATAATTTGCCAGTATCAGCTCGTATATTGCGTAACATCTTGTTATAACGGCGCACGGCTTTATTTCAGTACCGCTTAATTTATCTCTTTATTGGCTCAAACCGACTTTTTACTTAAACCAACAGCGCATCACTGACTATGCCAAATAAAAAAACACGTATCAAAGAACTTGCCAAACGTGAAGCCGATCATCTGCTCACCATTCAGCGCACTACTCGGCCGTGGCATCTGGTTTTGATAACCGCAGTAACCATTACCTTGTCAATATTAACCGGACTATTACTCGATAAGTTATCAACGGGTATCTTGGCCTCGCTTGGTGCCATGATTGTGCTTAATCAGCCCAGTGTCGGTAACTTATGGCAGCGTCAAGGTGAGCTGCTATTTGTGGTAATGATAATGGTGATGAGTTTTGCGCTTGGGCTTGTGGCACATAATTTGCCCTTATTTAGGTTTCCTATCTTTGTACTGGTGACCTTTACCATAGTGATGTTGGGGCGTTATCTGCATTTAGCGCCGCCAAGTGGCATGTTTATCATGATGGCATCGGTAATTGCTATTTTGATGCCGGTGGGCTGGGAGCAGTTACCCTTAAAGGTAGGTGTGGTTACAGCAGGGGCGCTATTTTCTTGGTTTATGGTACTGCTGTATAACTTAACTGTCGTTAGACCGTCCTCAGAGCGTACGCCAAGTAGACATGGCTACGAGCACGGTATGATTACCGATAGCGTGGTGGTGACTACCTTTGTGGCGTTATCAATGGAAATGGCCTTATGGTTTGATATGCCGTATCCGTATTGGGTACCAATGAGCTGCTTTGTGATTATGCAGGGTATGCAGCTGCGCACCATGTGGATCAAACAGTTCCATCGTATTTTGGGCACTGGTATTGGGATGTTGGTTGCAGGGGTTTTATTAACCTTACCGCTACAACCTATTGGGGTAGTGATTGCGTTATTCTTAATGTTTATCTGGATTGAGTCGATGGTGGTGCGCCACTATGCCTTAGCGGTGGTGATGATTACCCCATTGACGATTTTTATTGCTGAGTACGGCCGTGATTATGCTGTGACTGCTGCAAATGCACTGAGCCATCAAGGCATTATCCAAGCCCGTTTTTGGGATACGGTACTTGGCTGTACCTTGGCGTTAATCGGCGGCGTGGTGATGCACTCGGTCTGGTTCAGACGTCCGCTCACCACCTTTGAAGCTAAGATTATGCAGCGAAAGGCCTAAAAAGGTTGTGCCTCTGGCCAGTGACGTGGAGTTTACTAATAACCAGATGCTTATTATTTAGTCTTTAAGATGCCGTTTAAATATCCGTACTCACCTGAACGCCGGTCCATCTCTCAAAGCTAAGTGCCGCTTGACCAAGCAACATGCCATAACCTTCAGATATTTGCGCACCTTTTGCCTTAAAATGGTTTAAAAAGGGCAGATTGCGACCATACATCATGTCATAAGCATATTTGGCGCTTAAATTATCAGCTAAGGGCAACATCTCACCAGACAGCCCAATCGATGTGGCATTTATAATAATATCGAAGTCACCTTGTAGCTCATCAAGCGCATGGCTTGAGATGTCGATATTATCAATCAGTGGACTTGCGGCACGCAGCTCGCTCACTAAAGCGTCAGCTTTACTAACCGTGCGGTTGGCGATACTTAATTGTATAACACCGGCCTCAATTAACGGCAATACCACGCCGCGAGAAGCACCGCCTGCTCCTAACAGGGCAACTTTTGCACGCTCAAGTGGCCAGCCTAATTGCTGCAAATGATTAACCAGCCCTTGGCCATCGGTATTATCACCATAAAGCTGCCCGTCTTTTAGCCTCAGGGTATTCACCGCACCGGCTACTGCCGCATGCTGTGATACGCCGGCGCGCTGTTGGCATAAATCATAAGCGACTTGTTTAAAAGGTACAGTCACGTTAGCACCCACGCCGCCACCATTAAAAAAAGCATCAACAACCGCTTGAAAGCTGTCGGCATCATCTGGACAATACTGGCGTGCGTATTTAATATGAAGGTTTGCTTGCTTAGCAAAAGCCTCGTGAATGTCAGGCGATTTGCTGTGTGCAATCGGATTACCGATTACCACGAAATGTTGTCTGGCTGCTTGGGTCATAAGTCACTCTTTATTAGTATGCTGTTTTATGGATAATACGCTGCGTCTTATTGTTATCAACACGGCGTTGCTGCTATATTGATATAGGCATAGGCATTATGAGGGCAGTTACGGTGTATTTTGCTCTATTTTTATCGATTATTGTGGTAGTTAGCAAGGCTACTATAACAAAGGCGCCAACATAGCGAGAGTCCTCAGTAAGATTTAAAGCCCTTTGCGTGCTTTTTTCACTATGCAATAGCAGGGCTTTTGGATAAACTAGGGGTTCGTTTAAAGGATAGAATGAGATGAGCCTATTTGGCAATTGCTCAGTGGTAGTCAGGGTGATGGTCTTACTATAAAGGCATCATCAACAAGTTACTAAGGTTGGTAACGATATTGGAATATAAGTAAAAGGTGTGCGTGAATGATTTTCAGCATGATTTCAAATAAGTCAACAAACGTTAGTCGCAATTTATCTAGCCGCTCGGTTCTATCACGTATAGGCGCACTGAGCTTGGCTGCAGGGCTAATGCTAACTGCTTGTAGCAATTCGAACTCCGAGCCTGCTAATACCGTCGTCGATGAGGACGCAGAGCAACAAGTAGTTGAGCAAGGTGACGCAGAAGAGGCGGCTGTATTAGGTAAAGGCCGTGATGATGCTGATGGGGCAGTGGTCGAGCACCGACCAGTCAGCTACGATGTGCAAAACTGGGAAGCGTATACCGGAGAGCCGTTAACTACGGATAACTTGGATGCTTTGCAGCAAATATTTGGCAAAGTCACCGTCACCGATGAGAATAGCCTAGATTATGCCAGTAATACGGCGGTCAAATACCGCTTTATGAAAGGTGAAGAGCCCTATTTGGATATTATAGACTCACAAGATTACCTAGAATTTGGCTGGTATTATGCTAATCCGACCGATTCAGATAGCGAAAAACAAACCAGTATCGAGCACGCCAAAAAGGTCTATAAAGCTGCTACTGCACTGATGGGCGAGCAAGGCGGTCAATTGGTTGCCAATATCCTGTCTGGGCAAATTGTTAAAAACAAGCAAATATCAGACCATACGGTAGAGTTGGCAAAATGCGAGTTTTATAGCTGTATGTTGATTTTGGATAAAGAGGAATAGAGAATAACGAGTTGCTCGTTGTTTAACTGGTGTTTATTGGTTCGGTTTTATCTACTGCTCTAAAGGGTTGTTTTATGTCTAAAGTCATGACTTGGTATCACCTCAGCGATGCCGGCATGGCTTTTTTTGGTGGCGCTGATTCGATAGATTTAAATACAAACTCAGACAACCCCGAGACATCAGCGTCTTACCCCGCCTTATTTCTGCCGACCTTACGTGGTTTGGCCTATGGTGATGGTTTTTTTACCACGATTGGGGTTTATCAAGGTCAGATACTCGGTCTAGCTTATCATCAAGCTCGAATTCGTAGTCACTGTGAGGCTTTGCATCTTTATTTGAGTGCAGACGCACAATCAACGCTGTGGCAAGCGGCGACCGCATTTGCGGATGATATTGAGCACGGTATTATCAAGATTATCGTCTCGCGTCCTACCCAAAGCTTACGCGGCTATGCGTACTCTGATAATTTGCAACATAATCAGGCCTTGGTCTGGATGGGCGTCATGCCCAGTGCGCCTTTATCTACTCAATACGCAGATTTTCTGACCCAAGCACAATCGCCGGACTCTCAAAATAAGCTCACCTCTCAAGCGATTATCCTACAACAATCACCGATAACCGCTATTTGCTTGAGCGCGCAGCTTGCATCGCTGCCACGGCCTATTGCTGGTCTTAAAAGTCTCAACCGATTAGATGGTGTGATGATTGCCGGCGAGCTTGAGCGTGTTAAGATAATGCATCCTGAAGTCGCAGAAGGTTTGGTCAGTGATATGGCAGGTCACTGGGTTGAAGGGGTGATGAGTAATGTGTTTTATCAGTTAAAACGTGACTCTGAACGTGACTGCGATTATTTAGATGAGCAAATGCTTGATAAGCAATGGTTTACTCCGCCTATTGAATCCTCAGGGGTGCGCGGCACCATGCGCCAAGCGATTATGGATAAGCTTGAGGCCACAGAATATCCGGTGATACTGCGTAGCCTGCGAGACGAGGATTTGGGTAATATAAAATCCTTGTTCTTTTGTAATGCGGTACGTGGCGTGATACCGGTGAGTGAGCTGATTGTGGATAATCAGCGGTTGGGGTTGTCTATAGAGCCTTATTTAGTAAGCGATTAAAATGTTGTTTAAAAAACGGTTTACGCCCTTCTTGTTGTAAATCGTGATACCGGTCTTCGCTTAGTTTCATAAACTCGTCTTCTTTATCTATTCCAATAAAGTTTCTCTCAAGTACGTTAGCCGCAATACCAGTCGTTGAAGAACCTGTAAATGGATCAAGAATTAAGTCATCTTTTTTAGTAGATGCTAATATCATTTGGGCAAGAAGCGCTAAAGGCTTTTGCGTAGGATGCTTTCCACAGCCTTTCTCCCATTTACCGATAGCTGGCAGACGCCATACATCTTTCATTTGTTTATCGTTATTAAGCTTTTTCATGAGATCGTAGTCAAAATAATGTGGAACTTTAGGGTGTTTTCTTGCCCAGATAATAAATTCAGTAGAGTGTGTAAAAAAGCGGCATGAGAAATTAGGTGGTGGATTTGTTTTTTCCCAAGTAATCACATTAAGTATTTTAAATCCGAGCTGCGGCAATATAGTGCCTAGGGTGAATATATTATGGTGTGTGCCACTTATCCAAATAGTCGCGTTATCTGCCATTTTTTCACGAGCTTTAGCTAACCACTCATAGGTAAAGTCATAAGTCTCAGTATCTGTTGTAAATTTATCCCATTTCCCTTTATTAACGGATTGAACCTTGCCATTTTTAACGGTTAGACCGTCATTAGATAAGAAATAGGGAGGATCAGCGAAAATCATATTTATTGGTTGGCTAGCATTATCAAGCGCTGACAAACAGTCACCTTGATAAAGAGTGAAGTCTTTATTATTGCTTTGAAAATATGGAGTTTGCATATGTTATTCCAACATATCTGCTAAAAAATGGAGCAGTGTTGGGAGATCGAATGTACCTTCTGCGAAGCCATATTGTTCACAGTCTTCAGGGATTAGAACCTGTTGGCCAAGAAACCTAGGATCTTCACTGATTATTCTTAAGGTATTAACTAACTCGTCTCTTACTACTACAGGACTCTGTGAGCCTAAATTTTCATCAGGTACGTTTTGAGTGGGTGTTTGCTGAATATTAATAGTGATATTTTCGATATTAAGCATAGCAGAACCTTAGTGTAAGTATTTACCCGATTTAAAAATGACACTTATTGTGTGTAGTTAAAGTCTAACGAACTCTCGAGAATAAAGCAAATGAAAGAACCAATTTTAATTAAATTCGGACAACGCATTCGAGCTTTACGTAAAGAGCGTGGACTTAGCCAAGAACAATTGGCTGAGATGGCGGGCTTTCATCGTAATTATGTGGGGATGATTGAGCGTGGAGAGCGAAATCCCTCGCTGCTTAACATAGAGGTGTTTGCTAAAACGTTTGGTATGAGTTTGTCGGAACTATTTAACGTAGAGGACTAAAATGAAGATTGAAGAGGCTTTTAAAGTATTACCAAAGTTTTACAATATCAAGTTTGGAGACTTAAAAAATCATGAAATGTTAGCTGAACCTATTGATCTTGCAAGTATTAAAAAAAACAAAGGTTTTGCTGGGCAGTTTTTAGAAAAGTTATTAGGTTTAACTTTATCAAAC
The DNA here is from genome assembly GCF_057396245.1 of Psychrobacter sp. CX16. Lineage (NCBI taxonomy): Bacteria > Pseudomonadati > Pseudomonadota > Gammaproteobacteria > Moraxellales > Moraxellaceae > Psychrobacter > Psychrobacter sp. CX16. Next base: position 8,541 of record NZ_JBXYJF010000001.1, on the reverse strand, counting down.
CAAATTAGAGACTTTGATAATGGTGAGCTAAAAACTAATAAGTCTTACCCTGATGGCAAACCTATGGAAACTATGGCTATTACCCAAGTAGGTAGACAGTTTGATGAATTATTTTATAGTGATAAAAAGTTTCATGAAACTCACCTATATCAGAAAATAGAAAGTATTTTATATGTACCAGCTGTTAAGGGAAACAAAGAAGAGGAATGGTATTTTCTACCAGCTTATTATTTAGATCTTAGGGATGATGAAAGTCTAAAAAATATTTTAGACAATGATTTTGAGCTTATAAAACAGAAGGTTCATAATTTGATGAATGATACTGAAGATGGCATGTTACACACAGTTAGTGGTCAATATATTCAGATCAGGACCAAAGATAGCAAACCTTATCATCCAATATATTCCCAATACTTAGGTCGTAATGTATCTAATAAGGGTTTTGCCTTTTATTTCAAAAAAGAGTTCATGATAGCAATTCAAGAAAAATCTATTCCAAGTATTGCTATTCTCTAATAATTCCTAATCAGTAACTCATTAATTTTGCCGCGTTTGCTGCCCTTTGAGTTTATGCTTCTTCCTGCAGAGACACGTTCAATATTATATTCTGAATATAATTCATCAAAAAACTTGTTTTCAGGATCCAAGTTAGTGGTGTCTGAATTGCTAAGAAGCCATTGATATCCCTGTTTATGCAATAGGTCACATGTTTGTTTGAGCTTTCTTTGGTCATCATCATTGAAGCTATCTTTGGCATATGACGTAAAGCTAGATGACTCGCTTAGTGGTTTATAAGGAGGGTCAAGATAGACAAAGGTTGATAGTTGCTCAATATTGGCATCTTGAGCTGTCTGTATCGTGTCCTCAAAGCTCATATTAAGAATCTCGGCATTTTGAAGTAACTCAGAACACCTATAAATAACCTCTTCAAAAGCAAATTTTGGCTGTTTATAGCTACCAATAGGCACATTAAATTTGTTTTTACTGTTCACGCGATATAGCCCATTAAAACCTGCTCTATTCAAGAACATAAATAAGCCTGCATGTTTTATAGCATCAGTGTCTCTGAGGTTGAATTCTTCTCGTTTTGCATAGTAGTAAGGCTTTTTAGCTTCTTTATCTTCTAATTGGTCATATTCATATTGAAGCGTTTGAAGGTAGTTCAATAGTTTCTGAGGATGCGACTGAACCACCTCGTATAAGTTAATTAAATCAGCATTAATGTCACTCAATATAACCTTGGTAGGCGGGTTTGGGCTATCTAGCAAGTGTAGAGCGACAGCAGCACTACCAACAAAAGGCTCAACGTATTGGTAAGGTTGACCCACTTTGATATAGTCAGGGAGTCTGTTTGTAATCTCAGGTATAAGTTGGCTTTTACCACCCACCCATTTTATAAACGGTTTCGCCATTAGCTGCGCCTACTTTGGAAATCAAATAGCTCAGTATTATAGCAAATAATAAGGACTCAAATCTTAGGTAAGGATATATGCTTTTACTCTATGAAGATAAAACTAAGACCAGATGCCTAATCCCCATTGAATATAAGTGCAGAGAGTGCTAAATTCTAGCCAAACTTTTACCTCGTGAGTGGCTATGAGCGAACCAAATATTCAAAAACCTGATAATAATTCGAGTACTCCGCCTGAAACCCAGCAACCACCGCATATCGAGACAGAGCATATGCCGAAAACCGACGTGTCTTTAGTGTGTGATGCCAAAGCGGAGCCGCATAAAGCGCCTGAGCCACGTAGCAATCGCGGCTATCAGGTATTACTGGTGCTAGGACTGATTTTGCTATTTATCGCTGCCATGGGGTATCAGACCTTATTTGGTCACTCCAATCAGTCAGGCGGGGATTTGGTGGTGGAAGAGGGGCAGAGCTATTACGGCTTCTTGCCACAGTTTCAACAAGATGTGCCCATGTTCTCATCGATGATTGCCAAGTTGTATATTAAGACCAGTGTCGATGCGCCGCTACATGCCGGCACTTACGAGGTCCCTGAGAACCCAAGCTTGAAGCAGTTAATTGATGCGTTTCAAGAAGGGCAGAAGATGGATATGGTCGTGGTGCAGATTATTGAGGGTAAAACTGCTGCCGATTTATATCGTGCTCTAGCGGCGACCGAAGGCGTTGAGCTGACAGTACTCAATGCCGATGGCACGCCCAAAGATAATTTCAAAAATCTATTAGAGATTGATGCCACTACGCCAGATGGCGAGTTTTCGGATAATTTAGAAGGTTGGTTTACCCCTGACACTTATCATTATGCTAAGGGTGCGACCGACAAGCAGATTTTGACTGATTTATATAAAAGTCAGCGTGAGGCACTAGATAAAGCGTGGGCCAATCGTGCCGATGATTTACCGTATGACTCACCTTACGAGGCGCTAATTATGGCCTCTATTATCGAAAAAGAAACCAGCGTGCCATCAGAGCGTGAATTGGTGTCAGCGGTATTTGTCAACCGTCTGAATAAAGGCATGCGTTTGCAGACAGACCCAACCATTATCTATGGTATGGGTCATCGTTATGACGGTAATATTCGCCGCGCCGATATCGATGAGAAGACCGCCTATAATACCTACCAAATCGACGGCTTGCCGCCAACACCTATCGCACTGCCTTCACATGCCTCAATTGAAGCGGCAATGCACCCTGCAGACAGTGATGCGTTGTACTTTGTGGCCACTGGTAATGGCGGACATAAATTTACCAAGACCTATGCTGAGCACAACCGCGCGGTGCAAGAATATCTCAAAGTAATGCGTGAAAAAAATAGCAATTAATTAGCAGATTAGGTGGGGGGAAGCATGACATCAGCGGCGGTAACTGGGCAAGGTAAATTTATTAGTTTTGAGGGCACAGAGGGCGTGGGTAAGACCACTGCTATCAATAGCCTGTGCGCTCGATTAGAGGCAGAAGCCATTGATTATGTGCGTACTCGTGAACCAGGGGGCAGTCCCTTTGCAGAGCAGCTACGCGGCCTGTTACTAGACACTGATACCAAGATTGATGATGATACCGAGCTGCTACTGATGTTTGCGGCACGAAGCGACCATTTGAATCACGTTATTTTGCCAGCGCTTAGGGACGGTAAGTGGGTGGTCTGCGACCGCTTTATTGATTCTACGGTTGCCTATCAAGGTTATGGCCGCGGCTTTGCTAACCCTGAGGTGCTGTGCAAAATTGAGACATTAGTGACGCAGTTTGTACCACGTTTGCCCGATGCCACATTGTGGCTAGATTTGCCGGTAGAAGAGGGCATGCGCCGTGCCGGTAAACGTGGCGCAGCCGACCGTTTTGAACAAGAAGCGGTGGCTTTTTTTGAGCGGGTTTATCAGGGCTTTAGCGAGCAGTATCAGAACAATCTTAGCCGTATTCAGCGTGTAGATGCTAGCGGCGATGAGACGCAAGTTGCTGAGCGTATTTGGGATGTAGTGAGTGCGTTATAAGTTTAATTAGTTTGTCTGGTAGAGTTAGTGGCCTACTAAACGGTTACGGTGTTAACCCGCTAAACCTACGCTTGTAATTGCGCTCAGTTGCCTTATAACCATGTTAGACTTCGCTAACTATAGAGACAGACAACAACAAGGGCAGCCCATGGGCTGCCCTTGTTTACGGTAACGGTTTAACGATAACTTTAAGGGCGATCACTAACTCACGACTTCTTATCAGCTTCATTTTTGCGTGCTTGCGTGTCTGGTAGGCGCTCTGGATCTAGTGAGCCATCGGCTTGTTTCGGGGCTTGCGAGTTACCATTGGCTTGCGACTGTAGTGATTTAACCGAGGTGTTCTTATTCTTGCTAGACGCTTCGGTTTGTTTCTCAAGCGATTTTTCAAGCTTGCTTGCTAAGTCGGCTTCAAGCTGAGTAGCAGGTGTCGGCATTAGCGTAGCTTTAGACTTATCATCTGTCGTAGCGGCCGTTTCCGGTGCAGCAGCAGTCTCCGCTTTTGGCTTAGTTGCGGTATCCGCTTTAGTATCTGACTTTTTATCGTCATCATACATAGGGTCACGCACATCAAGCAGCGTCTTTTGCTTACGCTTCTCTGGCGCTTTTGAGGTCGCCTCAAACTGTGAGTCTGCCAAAGCACGCGCTTCATTTTGTTTTTGCGTCACATCGACTTCTTTTGGCTGAACCTCACCTTCGATAACCAGTGCAACCAGCTTATGGTCACGTGGAATCTCATTTTCGAAGCTGTCAGTAATGACGTTAAGATGGCCCTCTTTATCAATGGTATATAACGGCACAAACTGCTTATTATCCGCACGATACTGGCTATAGCTGTAGCTGTCGGTAATATTGGTAATCTTAATACGGGCCTTTTTCGACAGCATACTGGCCATCTTGGTGTAGGTCACATCTTTACCAAACAACCAACGTGATTCGAAGTGCGAGCGTTTCTTTTCACGCTCATTTTTAGACTTATCATCACTGAATTTAAGGCGATAGATTTTTTGTTCACCAAACTCATGACGGTAATGCAGCTCCGACAGCGTATTCATCTCTTTGTCGGTACTCATCGCAAATAAATGACCAATACCAATCAAGTCTAAGTGACGGTCTGCATGGTCTGAGATTGGGTTACCAAAATAAGTGCGTAGACCGGCCATACGTGCTTTGGCAATATTGGTGTAGTTGTTATGTGCAACCAATACATCAAAGCCTTGTTCTTGCAGCGATTCAGCGACTTTTAATGCCACTGGGTTTGAGCCGACAATAAGCACGCCGTTACTGGCAGGCTCACGTACACCAAGCAAGTTACCGACGATTTTAGCACCCAAGCCTTGAATCAAGACCGTACCGATAATCACCATAAATACCAGTGGTACCAGTAGCTCAACCCCTTGGATGTCATACTCTTGTAGACGAATCGCAAACAGTGATGAGATTGCCGCGGCAACAATACCACGTGGGCCAATCCAGCTAATCATCATCTTCTCAGAGGTCTTCAAATTCGACCCCATTGCTGATGCCCATACCGATAATGGACGTGCGATAAACATGACAATTGCCAATAGCACAAGGCCACTAAAGCCAACGCTTAATAAGCTATCAAGCTGTACACGGGCGGCCAATACAATGAACAGAACCGAGATAAGCAGAACCGTTAACGATTCGTTGAACTCTAAAATCTGCTCACGTGGGAAGCCTTTCCAATTAGCTAGGGCAACACCCATTACGGTCACGGCCAATAAGCCTGATTCGTGTTCTAAATGGTTAGATAAAGAGAATAACAACAGCACAAATGCCAAGGTAAAGACGTTATGCAAAAACTCAGGAATCATATGGCGCTTGATCAGGTTTGCCAGTACAAAGGCACCAAACATACCGATAATGGTCGCGATAATGACGATTTCAGCAAACAAGAAGATACTGTTCGCCTCACCGCCTGAGATGATGTATTCGTATACCAAAACCACTGCGATGGCGCCCACAGGGTCGATAATAATACCTTCCCACTTCAAGATGTTGGAGATGGTCTTATTCGGACGCACACTGCGCAGCAGCGGCATGATTACCGTTGGGCCGGTCACACACACCAAGGAGCCAAATAATAGGGCAATCAGCGGATCGACATCGAATAATAGGTAAGTGGAAAGTGCCACCACCGCAATGGTGATAACCACACCTAAGGAGACCAACATTTGTACCACTTTACCGTGTTGCTTAATCTCCTCAAACTCTAAGGTCAATGAGCCTTCAAATAAAATGATGGCCACACCGAGGGAGATGAACGGGAACAGCAAGTCGCCGAGCACAGCATCAGGATCAAAGTAGCCCATCACAGGACCAACGAAGATGCCGATAAGTAATAAAAATAAGATGGACGGCTGTTTTAAGTACCAAGCAAGCCACTGAGCTGCAATGCCAAGCCCGACCACGCCAGATAGTAATAAGGCGGTATCCATGAAGTTTTCCTTGTGTTTGCAAGACATCATCACGATATCATTTTGTGTCAGCTAACCCATTATCTAATGGTAGACGCACGTGCTTTATTATTATAATAAATATTGATGACTATCCGATGGATATGGCTCAAATATGGCTATTAAAAAGACGTACTGTAAAAAAAAGCCTAGTCATGACTAGGCTTTTTCGGGCAGCTGTTTTGTTGTTCAATAACAGTCATCAGTCGATTTTAATCTATTGTCAGCACTTAAGAAAGATTATTTGTACACTCAGTTTATCAATAAGCGAGTTATCCAACTAATTATCAAGACAGGTATCCTATCTAAGCTGATAACCTAATGCTCGTAATTATTCTGCCAATACGGTGATAAATAATGCGGTAAGTAATTAGTGCAATGATTAAAATCGATGATTCACTGCGTGTTATGATATCACGAAATACAAAAGTGGATTGTATCTGCTCTACACGTCATCAAGAATGTCTTAATGGTAATGGCAGTCGATGTGAATATTGGCTATTAATAGGAAACTATTTACCAAAATTACAAACGCGTGCAATCAGAGTGTGTTAAAACTCTGGTATAAAAGAGTAAGGCGAGGTCTGCATACTTGTTAATTTTATCAAAGTAATTGATTATAAAGATCATGAGCATATACGTCTGAGCGCTGATAAAGTCGTTAGGCGCAGCAGATAACAGACTATTTAAAGGAAAGTACTCTTGGAGGATACAACAGTGAATAACATGGAGCCAAATAACTTGGCGAGACAAATGAGAAAAACACATACGAATCAAGATAATAAAGCAGCTTTTAGTCCTATACTCAAAAAAGGACAGGCTGCTTTGAAAGCCTTAGGAGCAAGTTCATTATTAACCCTAAGCGCAATCGGCGTTAGCGCTGGTATTGGCGGATTAGCGGTGAGTAGCGCTGTGGTTGCTGCCTCTACCATGCCTACCTCTGCTCAGGCCGCTGTGGTCGCTGCTGACTTCTCTGACCTAGTCGAGCAAGTGACCCCAGGTGTGGTCCGCGTTAACGTGGTTAAGCAAGTCAGTCAAGAAGAGTTGGCCAAAGCGCAAACTGCTGAGCTATTACGTCAATTCTTCGGTAACCGTATTCGCATACCGGGCGCACAAACCGCCCCTGCCATCGAATATAATTACGGTACCGGCTTCTTTGTGACCGCTGATGGTTATTTACTAACCAACCATCATGTGATTGCTGGTGCTGATAAAATCACAGTCACCTTAAATGACCGTACCGAGCTGGATGCGACTTTAGTTGGTAGTGATGAGCGTTCGGACGTGGCAGTGTTAAAAGTCAAGCCACAACCTGGTAAGACGTATCCGTCATTACCAACTGGCGATTCTACCTTACTAAAAGTAGGCGAGCCGGTACTGGCAATTGGTTCTCCATTTGGTTTTGACTATTCTGCCTCTGCAGGTATCGTCAGTGCCAAATCACGTAACTTCTCACGTGATACCAGTGTGCCTTTTATTCAAACTGATGTGGCGTTAAACCCAGGTAACTCGGGCGGCCCGTTGTTTAACCGCAAAGGTGAGGTAATAGGTATTAACTCGCGTATATTTAGTGGTACCGGTGGCTATATGGGTCTGTCGTTCTCTATTCCCATTAATGCGGCGATGGATATCTATCAGCAATTAAAACAAAATGGCGAAGTAACCCGTGCTTATTTGGGTCTATTCCCACAAGATATCGACCGCAATCTAGCCGAAGCCTATGGCTTAAGTAAGCCACAAGGTGCTCTAGTGATTAAAGTATCTTCAAAGTCACCTGCAGAAGCGGCGGGCTTACAATCAGGCGATATTATTACCCAGTTTAATGGCCGTAATGTGTTAGAAGCCAATGACTTGATTAACCAAATCAACCGCTCTAAGCCAGGTGACAGCTTTACTGCACAAATTTTGCGTGGCGGCAAAGTCAGACGTATCTCAGGTAAGCTTGAAGTCGCGCCAAGTGATGTGACGTCTGATACCATGACTAAGGCTAATAACAGCCAAGTACGCTTAGGCCTACGTATTCAGGCATTGCCTGAGGCAAGCTTAGCGAAGCTTGGCGGTGAAGGCGTACTGGTCACAGAGGTCGATCCAACAGGGCTTGCAGCACGTGCAGGTATTCGCCCAGGAGATGTTATTACCAACCTTCATCAAAGGCCAATCACTAATATAGAGGACTTTCAGAAGGCATTGAGTCAACTTCCGACAGAAGGGGTGGTCACGATTGAAGTCATCCGTCAAGGTATCCCAGCAATTATTGGTCTGAGACTCAGCTAAATTATTTCCTTTAACTTATCTTCTTCTATACGTAGTGTCTCGTCCTAAAATAGGTTGATGATTTAAAACAAGCCAGATACCCCGTGTATCTGGTTTTTTCTATGCAGAACACCCATAACTTTGATGAAACTCGAAAGGCGTTCTCATATTCAAACTCAAATGCGGTCTCATATGATTATAAATATAAACCGACTCATCAACGAGCACTCTTAGCTCATCTAACGTATTACACTGATGAATTAAAAACTCATCCTTTAAAATGCCATTAACGCGTTCAGCTAAAGCATTTTGATAACAGTCATAGCCATCTGTCATAGACGGTCTAATGTTGTTC
>NZ_JBXYJF010000019.1:0-59877 GCF_057396245.1 Psychrobacter sp. CX16 | reverse complement strand
TAAAAGAGCTTGAAGAAGAAAACCGTAGGCTTAAACAGATGTTTGCTGATTTAAGCCTCAAAGCGCAGATGCAGGAAGAGATCATAAAAAAGCTATAGCGCCTGCCCTCGCGCGCAAAGTCTGGGCGCAAGAGTTACAGGCGCAGTATGGTATCAGTATTGCATTGAGTTGTCAGGTCGTCTGCATCAGTCGAACTGCTTACTACTATAAGCCTAAACTATCTGATGATAGTGAAATTATTGAGGTTTTAAATGAGCTAACAGATAAGCACAATAGTTGGGGTTTCCCAAAGTGTTTTAAGCGTATACGCAAGCTTGGCTATTCATGGAATCATAAGCGCGTACATCGTGTTTATACAGCGTTAAACTTAAACCTACGTGGTAAGTCTAAAAGACGTCTACCAACACGCAATCCTCAGCCGTTAAGTGTACCAAATGCATTGGGACATACTTGGTCAATGGATTTCATGAGCGACAGCCTATACAACAATATTCGCTTTCGCACCTTTAATGTGATTGATGATTATAACCGCGAAGTACTCGGCATTGATATTGGTACCAGTATTCCCTCACTCCGAGTGATTCGCTACCTTGACCAGTTAGCCGAGTGGCATGGCTATCCTAAGCAGATTCGTGTGGATAATGGCAGTGAGTTTACCTCTAAAGTGTTTACTGACTGGGCATCAGCTCATGGTATTTATATTGACTATATTGAGCCTGGATGTCCTTATCAGAATGCTTATATTGAACGGTTTAATCGTAGTTATCGCAATGAGGTTTTGGATTGTTATTTATTCAATGATTTAAATGAAGTCAATAAGCTGACTGAAGAATGGATCAAGGTTTATAACACCGAAAGACCCCATGATTCACTTAATGATATGACACCTGCTGAGTACAGGCAGGTGGCTTAATTATTCTACGATGATGTTGTGTTAAGAATGGGGTATTTACAGAAATATTGTTTTGATAAGCCCTATTGTATTCGGAGCGTTTTTTCTATCTGGATGTAATGATGACAACGATGAGAATATAGTAGTAGAAGAAAACAGTCAGCCTCCATCGATTGATACATTCGCTATAGAATCATACGCTAAAGACGTTGATGTCTCTATAGAGGAAGCTGAAGACCAACTAGCCATGATGGATAGAGTTGGAGAAATCAACGAGTTGCTAGCAGAAACCTTTGGTGAAGAGAGCTTATCTAGTATGTATTTCATACCAGGTAAAGATTTTGGTGTTGGAGTAAGATTATCAGGTAATGATATAGAATATGATATGAAAGAATTGAGATTTAAAGATGGTAAAGTAATGCCAATGTCTCTAAGCAATGGAGAACCTTTTAATGCTCAAGGCATAGTTGATCATATGAATGATATGTCTCCTATGGTTTTGGAAAGCTTTAAAGGTGTTCAATCTATCGGCTACGATGGTGAGAGTAATAAAATTATAGTAGATATATATGAACCAGATATAAATATAAGAGAGATTAACAATTTAATAGATTTGAAAAGTATCTCCAGTGATATGAATATTGAGATCAACTATGTAGATAATCGAAATGTAGAGGCTGCATTACCAACCACGTATGACAATAAAATTCTCGCAGGCGGTAGGTTATCTGCTCCAGGAAGTTGCACTACTGGTTTTACAGGCTATATGAATGGTGTGCCAGGATTTTTAACTGCCACTCATTGTCAGGATAATACTTTCTATCAAGGTAATGCCATAGGAACTTTCAATATAAATGCACGAAATGCATATACTGATTATAGTACGTTGCATGAAATGTCATTTATACCGACTCCTTCGATCGCAATTTACGGTGGGATTTATGAAGACGAAGCCAGTTTCTTTTCTAGTGACATAAAAAAAGTGACGGGGATAAGAGACACAGGTCTTAGTCCTAATAATACATATTTATGCCATTTTGGTCGTAGTACATATAAGTCCTGTGGTTTTGTTAAACAGGTCAATGTTTTAAATATTGTATATGATCCTACTGCATTCCCTCCACAATCGTATGCAAACTGTAGTGCCAAATATAGTCCTGACCCTAATATTCGAGCGTTAAGTTGTAGAGGAACTTTTTTTAAACTGGGTAGTTACGGTTCAAGTTTAGCTTGTTCTAAAGGAGATAGTGGTGGTCCTGTTTATAGCGCTACTGGCAAAGCGTTTGGAATTGCTAATTCCGCATCTTTTAATGGGCCAAATGTAGGGCAATGTGAAAGTATAACAGTTTCATTAATTGATTATGCTGTGAGAGACTTAGGGTTTGTTCTCAAAACTGAGTTTTAACTTTTGATTAGGTCGTGTTCCCATTTTAGAGATGATGATAGAAGTGAGCTATATTTTTGTCAATCAAAGTAAGTTTTACAGAGAATACGTACATATTGTCTATAAACTTTCAAAGCGTGGTGAGAATTTGGTTACTTATAGATCAGTTAAAGGGTTTTGTTCAGATTAGGGATATACCCCAGTTTATTAAGGATTAAATACATGAATAACATTAGTAAGATAATGCTTTTAATAAGCTGTATTATATTGACTACAGCTTGTGTCTCTAAGAGCATAGGTACTGGTAATACAGTAAGTAGTAATACAGTAACGGATAAGGTAGCTATAGAAGAAACATCTCCCTATTCATACGATAAAGACTACTATTTCGCAAAAATAAAACTTGCGCCTTTTGATCCTAATGCTAGTCAATTAATATCAGAAGTTTCAGGAAAATTTTATTTTAAGAATGATTGTTTGGTATTTATTAGTGATTATGGAGACGTTACGACACCAATTTTACCTGCTGGCGTAACTGATTGGGATGAAGACAGCCAAACACTAACTATTGTAGGAAAGAGTATTAAAATGGGTCAGCAGGTGTCTACAAATGGTAGTTTCCGCGAGATTCGAGAGAAGAGAAAAGGTGTTTGTTGGCAGGATCTTGTAGCTGGAATAGGAACTATGGGGTTAGAAGTAGGCGAGTAGGATATATTAGTCACTACTTTCTGCCCTAAAGCGTTCTATAACAAAATTTGTTTAAGACAGTAAAACTAAAACTAGTTAATCCAATTTTGAATCTATCTGTTCTGGTGGTTAAAAGCACTGTGTTTAAACTTGTACTTACTTTACTCTTGTTTTACATGTCTGCTTGTACGCCTGTAGAACAAGGGTATGATGAACATTATGGTGCAGGTTTTGCCAACGTTGACGAAGCACTATGGTTGTTTGAACACGCCACGCCTTATCCTTTCACTATAGCTTACGGTGAAATCTCATGTACTTTTCATCCGCGATTTGGTCGTGAGGTATATTTTATGCCAAAAGGGTTTACTGATGAATCCTATATTGGCACCCCTCTTAATAAGTCAGCATCTGAATCTCTCAAACAAAGTGGTATGCGTCCAAACGTACCTTATAATATAAAAAAAGACGCTAATCTTGATGCTGCTATTCAAATTGGTTTACAAGTATGTGACGAGCAAATGGATTCGTTAGAGAATAACATCTAGACATAAAAGAAGAGTTTCTTTCGCCTATGCTAAACTGTCAACCTACTTAAGATAATAATTCCATGAACCAACTTGTACAAATCTTTTTTCTTTCTATAAAAAACCTATCTGTTGGGACGTTATTATTAGAGTGTTTTTCGAAACACTGTTTGGTTTGAGTTAAAATAAAATGATCCTTAAGACCTGCATCTTCGTAAATCTCAAAACTATCGATAATCGGTCTATTAGACTTTTTTCTATTGTCATACCCCGGTAAAGGCATCATGTTACCCAATCCATCTATATAGTGCTCTCTATCTGTGTGAGAAAAATACCTTTCAGGAAGGTCTTTATTGATATTTCTAGGTTCCATATGATCTAATTGCATGTTTTTAACATTTTCTTGACTTATCGTTTTTGAAATAGATGCTCTATGTAATGACCCGTCGTTATCAACTTGCATTTTTATCAACCTAGCAAATAATATTCTAATGCTTAGTGTGTTCTTAGTGTTTCGATACTTCCACTGCGTTAACCAAGATTGAAACTCCTCATCCAATAACTTATTTTCTCCTACATCTCTCTTAACAATACTAGATTGGTGGCTATCTAAGTAATTTAAGCTAATAATTTTATTAGAAAAAAATCTGGGTTGAGTTGCATCCTTTGACTTAAACGAGAATGGCTTCATGCCTATGATATCTGGTGGCGGTCAACAGAATGGACTGCGTGCCGGTACACTCCCTGTTCCGCTTATCGCAGGTTTTGCAGCGGCTGTAAAAGAGCTAAATAATAATAAAGAGATGGAGATAAATTCTTTACAGCAATTGAGAGATTGTTTACTGAATGAATTACGTAAAGAACTTACCATAACTGTTCACGGCAGTTTGCTCAATAGACATCCTGGTAATCTACATCTTGCGATCAAAGGAGTGGATAGTCTGCAACTTTTAAACAACGTACAACCTTATTTAGCTTTCTCTCTTGGTTCTGCTTGTGATGGACTTAATCGAGAGTACTCGTCACTTATGAAAGGGATCGGTGTGTCTAGAGAAGAGGCAGAGAATGCTTTTAGATTATGCGTAGGAAAAATGACGTCGAGCGAAGATATTGTAATAGCAGCTAGCATCATTACTAGAGAAGCGAAAAAAATACTGCTATAGTTATAGCTGATTATTGTATCTGTACTAAAAGTACAGCTTCGCTATCTTATTCAAGATACCTTGTTTATATTAGACTAACTCTAAATCTAGAACTTCTTTTAGCCAAAAAGGATAATTGAGATGTGAAGAGTATATAAATCGTTTAGTAATTCCAAAATCCTTGCAAATTTTAATAAAGCTTACAGGCCAGTCATTCATTACATGATATGAAAAAATCATACTGATTCTTCGCATATTAACTGGCAGATGTTCAGGCTCTGAATGTTTTTGCATTGCCATCCTATCATTAACGTATCTCTTGTCTAAGTTGTACATATTAACAATGTATTTAAATACCTCAACTCCGTTTTTGCTACAGAGTAGAAATGACACAATACGTTTGAAGCCATCATAGTAAATATGTGAGTAATTAAAGTTTACGCTACCAACCTTACCATGACCTTCAGTTAATAGTTTAAAATGCTCCTGGTTTACTTTCAGCTCATAGTGGCAAGGCCTGATTGATGGCCCATCCCTTAAATCAAAAGAACATTGACTGCATCTTAAGTAATCAAGTTGATTGAATAGCTCGTCAGATTTTTTCTCATACCGAATCAGTTCTATTGAAGCACCACATCTATGACAGTTGTCCAAAAAACAAACATTATGGATATGGCATGCTGTTAGAAATCCTAATCGCCAATAGGTTCTGAAGTATGGAACTTCGTCTTTGCATATACATATTGGACAATACTGTAAACCATTTTTCTGGCCTCTTTGATGGACTCCAATATTTAAAACCCACTTTATTTGCTTAGAGTCATTCAGGTGAGGATAGAAGTAGTCACAATTCAAAGAGATTAAGGTCTTGTCCAAATCTTTTTTTTCGATCTCAACAGTATCTAGAAGTGACTTAATACTTTCAGTAGAAAGTTGAGTATCAATGTCAGATTTCCAAGTGTCAGTATTTTGAAAAATGATGGTTGAGAGCTGAGATGGTTTCATATTGAGAAATAACGCATTACGTGTAAGCCACGATCTAAGTAATTCATCCTTACATATTGGTAGCAATTGCAATCTATATGATAGCTCTAAGCTCTGATATTTATTTTTCATCTTAATTGATTTAACAGCTTTCGTCTGCCTGAAGGAGGCGACAAGTTCAAAGATTCAAAAGTCTCTTGATTAATACAAGGTTGCTCATTTTTGATAGAAAATATAGCCAACTGTCTTAATACTTGGAACGCTTCACCAATTAGACCTTCACTTAAATAATGAATCTGATCAAGGTATGGCTTTTTATACAGGTAAGAAGCTTCCGGTAATACTAAACTTCGTTCAATAGATGCAATAAGTCGAGCAAAGTTTTTCTTATCGTCAGATGTATTTATTTTCCAGCGTTGTAGTACTGCTACTTGAAATCGATTGGCTAATTGCGGATCTACTTGTATAGCGTGAAAAGCATCTTCGATACCAGCGCCAACAATAGGAATTTGAAGCGTATTGCTCAGATCTTTTATAGCGTTAAGAAAGTTTCTTTGAGCGTTATATGAGCCTGCGATGACATGCTGAATTTCATCAACAATTAGCATTCTTGTTTTTCGCTTCTTTAGCACTCTAATAACTCTTTCTCTTTTAACGCTAGCGCTCTCATTTTTCACATATGGAGTACAAAGTTCTTGTAGTAGACGAATATAGAAGCTATTTTCATCAGGTTTTGAAGGTGCTGAAACCATCACTACAGGTTGAATATTAAGCGCGGTATCTTCGTCAATATCCACTGGATAACGCCTCAAAAAGTGCTTTAGTATTTTAGTTTTTCCATTATTAGAATCACCAATAATTAACAAATTAGGCATTCTATCAGTTTTTGGATAACACATTAGGTCTTCTAGGGATTCAAGTATTTCTTTAGCTCTCGGATAACCAATCCACCTGTCTGTATTAATGTAGAGAATTTTTTGATTATTTGGTGCATCTATTAAGCTGCGAGCTTTATCAGATAGGTGTTCCATTTCTTATTCCTCTACGTCTTCAAAAGGTTTGATGTCGAAGTCCATGTCATCGGCTTCAACAAGGCTTGTATCTCCAACATTTTTATTCACCTCAGCCATTTTCGGAATAGATTCTCTGGCTCTGATAGACTCCTTCTGCTTTAGTCGCCTTGTTTTCTTAGTCTCCTTTGCTGCGTTTTCAACTATTTTTGCCATTTTGATTCTAGCTTCAAAAATATCATCTTCATTAATTTGCTTTAATGAATCAGTGTCTGCCATCTTTCTTTTGATTTCTCTTAACTCCCACAAAGATATAGCTGGCCTACTAGAATTTCTGTAGGGTACAGTGATATAACCATTCATATCAGGATCATAGAAAAACACTGAACTTAGATCTCTTGGGTCATACTTAACGATGAATTTTTTTGAGTTTTTACGTGTTTTGTCAGGTTGTCGTATCCATTTTCTTAAAAGGTCATGGTAGTAAAGTATGCCAAAAAGTTGTATTCCATACTTCTGTACACTTCTTTCTTCATAAGGCAAGAAGTCAATTTTAAGCTGCAACTCGTTCTCTATTTTCGGAGGTAGACCTCTTCCTAAGGTAGTATCGTTACCTAATATACCTTCTTTGTACTTCTCGAAGGGTGTCATTCCAAGCTCAGAGTGAACGGTATGATGATAAACATTTACTACAAGCTCAGTGAACCAAGTCTCTAACTCAAATAAGGTTAGTACTGCTTTTTTCTCAGAATCATATTCACCTTTGTCTATAATGTTTGACTTTGTGGTTCCTGGTAGAGTATGTATACCTGCATCGTTAAAGGTTTTAAAGAGTCTTTCAATGTGACCTCCATATCTTGGCGTTCCTACTGGTCTTTTAGATAGATTGATATGGTATTTCTCACAGGCTCTTTTTAATGCTTTAGCATGAAACTCTTTGCCATTGTCAGTATGAATAGTGTCTATGAGACCATACACAGGCCATTGAGCATCTATTTTGTGATCAGCTAGCCACTTCTTCTTATCTAAGACAGAATGAGTAATACAACAGCCTGTCAGTAAGGTGTTTGGCTTCTCTAACGAAATATAAAATCCGGTTACCATCCTGCTAAAAACATCAATCGCTAGTGTAATTGTCGGCCTACCTATAGCAAGACGATTAACATCGTCTACAATCATGACATCAAGAGGGGTATGGTCGATTTGTACAATCTCCAACGGTTTTATGACTTCTGGAAATTTTCCTATGATTGGTCGATATGACTCTCTACCGTTCTTGCCAAGTCTCGTAGAGCCTATTTCAGCAGCTGTAAGCTGAGATATTCTATATCTTAAAGTATTAATATGTGGAGTAACTAATGAGGTACCGTTCAGTTTATTATACTGATAAACTTGAATTTCTAGATTTCTATAAATGTCTGAAACCTTTAATTTATCTGTTGATAGATATTGGGTTATACATGACTGTATGATCTTCTCAACTTCAGGTTCGAACCGTCCTTTATCCACCCGTTTTTTTCTTAATAAGCTTGTAGGATCACCATTGCTTGCTTTGTACTTCTGCAATTGCCTATACAAAGTGGGTTCAGATATCTCTAGTTTTTCAGCAGCCTTTTTAATCTCATCACGTCTATCCTCATAATCTGATTGAAGGATATTATTAAAAAGTCCAGCTTTATTATGTATTTCAATCCATTCATCGTCTGGAATATTCATCAATTCGATAGATGGTATTATATCTAAGCTATCTTCATCAATAGGGGTTGAAGACAGTTCAGAAATATGAAATTTATCAGTTTTACCAGTAAAGCTACTACGAACACAGACGTGTTCCATATCTAAAATAGCTGTTATTCTATAGCGAGAGTTACCGTTGAACACTTCTTCGCCTATATTTAACTTGACTGCTTTCATTTGACTACATCCATATAGGTGATTTCATTGTTAAAGGACGAGTTAAATCAGCCTTTATTATCTGATTAGACAAGGCATACCATAAAGTATTTAAGAATTCAGCACGAGTCTCTAAGTTACTAGAACAAATCCTGATAACGTCTTCGGGAGTTGTTTCACTAAATCTTGAAACGACCTTCTTGATCATTTCAAGTTGATAGTTCTCGAAACTTCTGTGTCTATAAGGGAGTAGGAATGTAGCATTCTTTAAAAGCGGTGTTCTAATCTCTTTTTCTGACCAAATCTTAAACCGTGTATTCTCTTCAGTGGCTAATTCTTTGATAGCTGCTTTAAATTTAGGTTTTAGAATATTCCAATCTTTTTTGATATCTTCTCGATACTTAACCTCAATATAAAGCTTCCTTCCATTGTCATACTCAATAAAGATATCAGGAGTATATATCCTGTCTTTTTTGTCATAGAAATAATTGAAACTTCTTGGTTGAGAGATGTATTTTACTATAGATGAATTGAATTCGATCAGTACAAGAGCGTCACGTTCTAAGCTTGATTCGAACCCTGAGTACAATCCATCATTACTACCATGAATAAAGCCTGTCAGAGTTCTATGATTTCGAGGGATAATTCTTGCGGGGGAATTATCATTTAATGTTGTAGACTTAATGGTTGTCATCAAATTATCATCTATTTTTGTTTAACTTTACATACTATCTCCTTCATATTATCAATTAAAATTGTAGTTGTCAGTCATTGTCGACCAGAGCAGATTCAGCGTTATCAAGATAAAATATCAGGCCCGCTTCTTGACCGTATTGATTTAAAGGTTAGTGTTCCTGCATTGCCCATAAGCGACTTGCAGAATACCGAACCTGGAGAGTGTTCGGTTGTGGTAAGAGAGCGAGTCACAGCAGCGTATGAGCGGCAGCGAAAAAGACAAACTAAACCCAATAGTGAGCTGACACCTAGTGAAATGGATAAGCATATTGTACTGGGTGAGAGTGAGAAGAACTTATTGGCTATGGCACAGACTAAGCTGAATTTATCAGCACGAGGTTATCATCGTTTGCTACGGGTGGCCCGTACGATTGCTGATTTAGCAGACAGTGTCGATATTCAAACGCCTCATCTTAGTGAGGCGCTCAGCTATCGGGGGAATTAAGGGTTATCTGGGTAATTAATGGTGATCGAGAGCGTTACTGATTATCGAGGGAATTAAAAGCTAATAGATTGCTAAAACCACTCTATTAAGGGCTAGGATATAGCCCCTAATCTGAGGGTTACACATTCACTATGTAAGCTACAGTCGGCGAACTTATAAAGAGTCATGGCGTTAACTTCATTAAGCCTACTGCAGTAGTACTTACACTCGGTTGCCTTGTAACCATTTTAGACTTCTTTGACTATAAGAATAGTATGAGGTAGCAAGTCTTAAAACAGCCCCGTTATATTACCCTTATCATCCACATCGATATTTTCTGCCGAAGGGCGCTTAGGTAATCCCGGCATTTTCATAATCGGTCCACATATCACCACAATAAAGCCTGCACCATTTGATACAGTGACATCTCGGACATGAATACTAAAGCCAGTAGGACGCCCCAGCAGTTTGGCATTATCACTTAAAGAATACTGAGTCTTGGCAATACAAATAGGCAATTTATCTAAGCCTAAAGCCTCGAGACGGCGAATCTTAGCGAGGGCGGTACTGCTCAAGTCAATATCATTAGCGCCATATACCCGCTGCGCTACTTGACGTATCTTATCAGTAATAGGTTTGTCTGTATCGTAAGCAAACTTAAACTGACTTGGCTCAGCATCATGGTCTTCAATTAACTCAATTAAGGTATTGGCTAACGTCTCACCGCCTGCACCGCCTTTTGCCCAAACCTGAGTCAGTGCCACCTCTACTTTTAGACGCTTGCAGGCTTTACGTACCATATCAATCTCAGCGTCAGTATCACTATCGAACTGGTTAATAGCCACTACTACAGGCAAACCAAATATTTCTTTTAAGTTTTCAATATGCTTGGTCAAGTTAGGCAGACCTTGCTCAAGGGCAGGTAAGTTCTCAGTTGTAAGGGTGTCTTTAGCGGCTCCGCCATTATATTTTAACGCGCGGATGGTAGCGACTATGACGGCTGCATCAGGGGTTAATCCCGATAGGCGACACTTAATATCACAAAACTTTTCAGCTCCAAGGTCAGCGCCAAAGCCTGCTTCGGTCAGCGTATAGTCAGCCAAATGCATAGCAGTACGGGTGGCAATAACCGAGTTACAGCCATGAGCAATATTGGCAAAAGGACCACCATGCAAGATGGCAGGCGTACCTTCAATGGTTTGCACTAAGTTGGGTTTAATTGCATCTTTTAATAGGGCAGCCATAGCGCCGTGAGCGTTAAGATCTTTGGCATAGATAGGTTGTTTGTCTTTGGTATAAGCGACGAGTATCTCACCTAGGCGACGCTTTAAGTCAGCTAAATCGGTGGCCAGACAAAAGATAGCCATCACCTCTGAGGCAACCGTAATATCAAAACCGTCTTCGCGCATTACCCCATCTGAGGTCTTGCCGATACCGCTAATAATAGTGCGTAACTGACGGTCAT
The DNA here is from genome assembly GCF_057396245.1 of Psychrobacter sp. CX16. Lineage (NCBI taxonomy): Bacteria > Pseudomonadati > Pseudomonadota > Gammaproteobacteria > Moraxellales > Moraxellaceae > Psychrobacter > Psychrobacter sp. CX16. Next base: position 48,737 of record NZ_JBXYJF010000019.1, on the reverse strand, counting down.
TCATATCCACTGCTCGTCGCCAGACCACCTGTTTTGGGTCTATATTTAGCGTATTACCTTGGTAAATATGGTTATCTACCATAGCAGCCAGCAGATTATTAGCAACCCCAATAGCGTGTAAATCGCCTGTGAAATGCAAGTTGATATCTTCCATGGGCAGAACTTGTGAATAACCACCACCGGCAGCCCCGCCTTTAATGCCGAATACGGGACCGAGTGAAGGTTCACGTAGCGCTATGATGGCTGTTTGCCCGTTGTTTTTCTGTGCAAACACTCGGTTCAGGGCATCTGCTAAGCCAATCGTCACTGTGGTTTTGCCTTCACCCGCTGGGGTCGGGTTAATTGCTGTAACCAATATAAGCTTACCGTTCTCTGATTTGGCAGGTATGGCGAACACATCGCTAGGATTAATCTTAGCCTTGTAATGTCCGTAAGGCTCAATCTTATCGACGGACAGGCCTATTTTTTCAGCAATCTCGGTAATCGGTCGTAGCGTGGCATTTTGGGCAATGGTGATATCGCTAAGTGTGGTCATGGTTAGGTCTCATTTATTCTGTCGTGTGTTGTCAATTAATGGTTGTTATATCATACGACTATTTATAGATTCAAATAGTATCCCGTTTCAATAAAACAACCTATCCTTTTCAGACTCGGGCTCGGTCAGACTCATTAAACCTACTATATTGTCGCGTTTGATTGATTGATTTTGGACGTGCCTTCCTTGATAGGTTAGTTTTCAATTTTAGTCATAAATAGTTCTTAACCTTCAGTAAGCGACGGGTTAATTAAGGTTTTATTATGAATGTTGTTAAGTTATACTCAAAATACAACCTTTAATAAACGATAAGAGAAATGATTATGAAGCTTCAGCAGTCTCAATGGGTAACCGTTTCGAGCATTGTCTTTATACTGAGCTTAGTATCAGGATGTTCGTCACAAGAAAATATGCAAGATGCGACTCGTTCGACTTCTGAAACTGAGGTTGCCCCTACGCCCGTAATATTGATTGAGCCTGCGCCAGCACAGGTCGCTGCCGAGTCAGAGCGTCTAGGTACTCAGTGGGGCGATGAGGTTGACTCAGAGGTGACTGAAGTTGATTTGCGACGTGTGGGTAGCGAACCAATTGAAAGTATTCAGGTCAGTTATGCCGATAAACATTACTCAGGTAGGGCTTTAAATAGTATGTCATTAGTCGCAGGAAAGGTTGACTTCTCAGTAGAGAGCGACAGAGGACGACTGCCTATTTATCGTGATGCTGGCAATTATTATTTACAAGGTAAAGCGGGTCACGCCTATCGTCTAACGTATCATAATAATAGTGACCATATTTATGAAATAGTGGCGAGTGTTGATGGTATTGATGTGTTAGATGGTAGCACGGCCAGTCGTTACAACAGTGGTTATGTGTTGTACCCACACGATGATTTAGTCATTGAAGGCTTTCGTAAAAGTCAAAGTGCGGTAGCGTCTTTTATTTTTAGTAAACCTGAAAGTGCTTATGCCGCCAATACGCCGTCGGGCTCCATACAAAACACCGGCATTATTGGCACGGTCGTGTACGAGCTTTACGATCCTTCTAAACCACGTCCTCAGCCCTATCAGCAGCCGCAAGCTTATCCTGCAGATAGTGGCTATGCACCGCCTCCTCAATAACTTTAACTTGAGATAAAACCAATTCGATTGAACAAGGTATGAGATATCGGATAAGTAGGGTGGCGCCCCGCTTGCGAAACCCAGCAAATCAGATTGCTGGGTCTCGTGCTTTGGCACTAATCAGCACTAACCTATCTATTACCTTTTGGCTGCCTCAATTTGAATATTGAGTACCACATCCTTTGTCATGCCCAATAACACGTATTTACTAATCCCCCATTGGGTACGGTCGATGACGGTCGTAAAATCACCGCCACACACTGATTTTTTAAGAACAGGACTGAGATAACAGTTGAACTTGGTGGCTTCAAGGCTGACTGGATGGGTTTCACCATGCAACGTCAAATTACCATCGACACGGGTAACGGCAAGAGTGTTCTGACTGGTATTTGAGGCAAATATCTTGCTAAAAAAAGACGGCTGCTCTCCGAAATGCCACTGGGTAGACTCAAACGTCGCTGTTGGAAAACGTGCCACATCAAAAAAGTCACTGCCTTTAAGGTGTTCATCAAACTCACTATTGCCAGTATTAATACTGTCTAAAGGAATGACAATAGACACTTTACCAAGCTGCTGCTTGGGGTCATATTCTATTTCGCCCGTTAAGTTATAAAAACCACCGGTATTGGTCGATGTGCCGAAGTGATCAATGGCAAAGCGAACATTGGCATGAGTAGGGTCAATGTCGTAAGTTGCGGCCTGCACCGTGCTGACTGCGCCTCCCATCAATAAGAGACACGTCAAAGGATAAAGATAAACCGATTTAGAGAGGTGCATCATAAAAGTGCCTTGTTATAAAAGTTGCGGTTATATGTCAAATTGCATGATAGAGTCACAAGACCTAAGCCAAAATATTAAAGTTAATCACCACAGCGTGTTTTTTTTGATGTCATAACATATTTACCAGATGGTACCTTTATCTTATAACACGTTTATCTTATAACACGCTTATCGCATGACATAATTATCAAGCAGTGAGGCCAATTTACAGACCCTAATCTGTGGTATTCGCCGGTCCATTCGGACGTAACCATTTCGCAAACCATCGTGAGATATCATCCATAAAGGTATAGACCATCGGGATAATAATGAGGCTTAGGAAAGTTGAGGTTACCAAACCGCCCAATACGGCTGCAGCCATCGGACGACGGAAAGTCGGATCTGCTGAACCCCAACCGAAGACAAGAGGTAACATGCCAGCACCCATGGCGACCGTGGTCATGATAATAGGCTGAGCCCGTTTATGACAGGCATCGAGTAGGGCATCAAGACGGTTTAATCCATGATCACGCTCTGCTAGGATGGCATAATCCACCAATAGAATAGAGTTTTTGGTGGCGATACCCATCAGCATAATAAAGCCAATCATCGACGGCATTGACAAGCTACTGCCAGTGATAACCAGTCCCACAAACGCACCGCCAATCGATAATGGCAATGCCATAAGAATGGTAAATGGCTGTAGCACTTTACCGAATAGTAGAATCAATACCCCAAAGATACAGATAATACCGACGGTAATGGCGATGACAAAGCCGCTGAATAATTCGGCCATGCTCTCAGCCTGACCTTGGTCAATGATGGTAATGCCAGGTGGTACCTGACCTTCTTGTAACGATGGAACTTGTTTTACTGCATCGACCAAATCACCCAGCTCGCCATCGGCAGCCTGTACGGTAATCGTAATCGCACGCTCACGGTCAAATCGGCGAATCTCAGATGGCCCTGTACCAAATGATAAATCTGCCACATCACTAACGCGTGCTGCAGAGTTGCCATTGGTCGGTACATACAAGTCGCTTAACTGACTGACGTTGCTTTTCGCCTCTTCAGGTAATCTGACCACAACAGGTACCTGACGTGTCTCTAGATTTAATTTTGACAGACGCTGCTCATAATCGCCTAAAGTCGCCACACGCAGCGTATCGGCAACACCCTGAGTGGTAGCACCTTGGTCCGCCATCGCAATGCGATCCGGTAGAATTGACAGTTCTTGACGTGGCAGGCTTCGATCACTGGTCACACTGCCCGCTTGCGGTAATGAGCGGATTTCATTCATGACTTGCTGCGCCGTCTGTTCTAGAAGCTGTGAATTGGTGCCGGTTAACGCAAAGCTATAACCACTCTCACCGCCACTGGACAAACCCACATCAAAACGCGCACTCGGTACTTGTTCTAATACATCAGTAATCTCTCGCTCAATCTCAAGCTTGCTTGGTCTATTACCACGCGGCTCTAGTACGATATCTATACTCGCTTCGTTTTCGACATTCGCTGAGCTTGAATTAGAATCGATACTGGCAGCTTGTGGGTCACCGATGACACTTAAGACACTTTTCACACCGTCGATTTGAGACACACGCTCTTCAGCCATCTTAGCGATACGAGTGGTATCCGCTAAGCTTGCATCTGGGGTAAGCTCAATACCAATACGCGATTGGTCAATATCATTTTCGGGAATAAAGGTTTTAGGTAAAAAGACCACTAAGAAACAAGACGCTGCGAATAATGATAGGGTGACAATTAGGGTTAACCAGCGGTGGCGAATGGTCCAAGCCACTGATTTTAAATACAAATGCATGGTTCGAGAGGTCTTCTCTACATAGTCTTTTTCTGGACGCAGAATGTAGGCGGCCATCATGGGTGTGATAAGACGCGCAACCAATAGCGAGGCAAAAATCGCAATCGCAGCAGTCCAACCAAACTGGCGGAAAAACTGACCAACAATACCGCTCATAAATGCGGTTGGTAGGAACACCGCAATCAAGGTGAAGGTGGTCGCCACTACCGCCAGACCAATTTCATCAGCGGCTTCCATAGCCGCTTCATAAGGCGTCTTGCCCATGCGTAAGTGGCGCATGATATTCTCAACCTCAACAATCGCGTCATCGACCAAGACCCCGACCACCAAGGATAAGGCCAATAAGCTAATAATGTTTAAGCTAAAGTCGAACAGGTACATCCCCAAAAAGGTCGGGATAACCGATAAGGGTAGGGCAACAGCGGCAACGATAGTGGCACGGATATTACGTAAGAATAAAAACACCACTACCACGGCCAAGATACCGCCCTCGATAAGCATCTTTAATGAGGCATGATAATCTTCATCGACGGGCGTGGCTCGGTCAAATACCTTGGTAATGGTATAACCAGGCATATCCGCTTGCAGTTCTGCTAACGCAGCATCGACACGCTCAACCACATCGACTTCACTGGCGCCACGTGAGCGCACCACATTAAAGGCGACCACGGTTTGACCATCTAGTTTAGCAATAGAGCTTAAGTCGGCCGTGTCATCGGTAATGGTGGCAATTTCGCCTAAGCGAATGGCATCACCGGTCGGGAGCGCCACTTGCACATCATTAAGCTGACGGGCATTCTCAACTGCGCCTAAAACACGGATGTTTTGTTTGCTATCACCAATTTTTGCTTCACCACCTGAGGTATCACGCTGAAGGCCCGCTACTTGATCAGACAGTTGCGTGATGGGCAGTTTTAAGGCATTAAGACTAATCGGATCGACAGCGACACGAATTTCACGGTCCAGACCACCAACCCGGCCAATACTACCCACACCATTAATATCGGATAATCGCTTGTTAATGGTGTCATCAACAAACCAAGACAAATCCTCCATACTTACGCCATTAGCGGTCACCGTATAGGTAACAGCGGGCAGGCCAGCGGTGGTGATTTTGGTGATAATTGGATCTTCAGCTGCGGCAGGCAAGTCGCCTTGCACCTCATTCACCGCAGAACGCACATCGTCTACGGCTTCTTGGATGTCTTTTTCGAGCACGAATTCTGTCGAGACAGTCGCGACCCCAGTTTGCAGGGTACTACGAATGTGCTTGACCCCCTCGATACTCGAGATTCGATTTTCGATTTTTTTGGCGATATCGTTTTCGAGTTGACTGGGCGCAGCGCCAGGGTAGGCAACGGTCACAACCACACCCGGTAAATCAATATCTGGAAACTGCTGAACCTTCATTTGCATAAAGCCATAAATACCACCGAGAGTCAGCAGTATAAAGAGCAGTATGGCAACCAAAGGATTTTTGATGGAATAAGCTGAGACGTTAAGGCTCATAAAGTGCATCCTGCGTAACGAGTCAAAAGGCGGTTAAAAAAGGCAAGCTTACTAAGGTACAGACCCTTCCTAAAACACTGAGTTTTAAGTAGGGCAGTCATAGCAGTAAGTGTCGTAATAAAACAAATACCACTCAATGATGATAAAGTCATTCAATGGGACAAGCGTCAGTTAGGGTAGTGAACACCCTACTGGCGTTTAGCTGCTTGGTTTGCTGCCATCTGCCTCATTTGAAGTATCAGCGATGCGAACAATATCGCCATCGCTTAAGAAGCTGCCTCCTTGTCGGACGATATTACCGTCACCTGAGAGCGGCTCAAGCAAGACAACACGGTCGCCCTGACGCTCTCCAAGACTAACCTTAACGCGGTTAATACGATAAATAGTTTTTCGGTTTTCATCTTTGACCGCTTTCACCTGCATCACGTAATCATAACCATCTTCAACTACCACAGCACTGACCGGAATGGTTACCTTATTATCCGTACCCAGTTTAAAGGTACCACGCTGATACATGCCGGCACGTGCATTCGGGTTGTTGTCTAATGAGGCATAAATCGTCACTTGGCGACTGCCTTCTTCGGCGGTCGGAGAAATACGAGTAACACGTCCTGAGACGCTTTGGTTATTCGGTAGGCTCACAGATACTGGCGTACCAATATTAATCTGACCCACTTTATTAGGATCGACCTGCGCTTGCCATTCAAGCTTACCATTTTCAACAATAGTAAATAATGGTTCCGGTCCTGGCACGCTGCCCACGTTGGCAGTTTTTTCGCTAATCGTACCGCTAACGGGTGCAATCACTTGCGCATTTTGTAAATTGAGGTTTTGATTATTCAAGCGTGCTTTTGACGCCACCACAGAGGCGGCTGCTTGATCGGCAGTTGCTTTATAACGATCGGCTTCTTGTTCACTAATGGCATCAATCTCTAACAGCGGCAATATACGGTTGGCATCGCGTCGGGCTAACTCGTAGTTGCTCTGCGCTTCCGCAAGCTCCGCCTGTGCCTGTGCACGCTGCTGCTGCATTGCATCGGTATCAAACACAGCCAATACTTGACCTTTTTTGACTCGATCGCCTTCACGCACTAAGACTCGTTCAATGGCCACGTTATTGACCTTACCGCTGACACTATAGGTATTCTCTGGGCTAATAGTGCCATCAGCGCTTAAGTCGTTATTAAGGGTCGATTGGGTCGGTTTTACCGTTTCGACGGTTAATACCGGTTTTTGATTGACCGGCTTTTCGACCTCAGTGATACCCGTTACTGTCGCAATTTGCGGCTCAACTGATTTTTCGGTCTCAACGCCCGACTCAGTGTCATTGCGTTCAGCCCACAATTTACCTATAAATAGACCAACCGTTAAGGCCACTAATACCCATATCAATGACCAAAGCCAGTTCGGCTTAGATTTGGCAGGAGAGGTAGGGTAGGGATGTTCGATAGAGCTTGAACCTGTTGCTGACACATCCTTGTCAACAGAATCAGGCGTCTTGTCTATATCTGGATTATTTGGATAATTCGTCATATTAGTCTCACAAACGCTCTCGTTTGGATAAGTAACCACGTAAATACGTAGATAAAAATATCAATAAAATAATAAAAGTGTTTTCAAATTATACGTGAATTATAGGACGGGTGTTTAGTATTGATGTTAGTAAAAACGGTTGCTTAAAGCCACATCGATCGGATGAAAAGCATGAGTCAAAACAGATAATCCTGTTGAATGAACGTAAGTGTTGGTTACACTCATCATTAATAAAGCCGCATATTTAACAGTTAAATAAACAAATCCACCATTACACTACATCTGATAAGGAAAGCTATACAAATCATGCGTGAAAATAGCAAAACAGGTTTCTATACTAGACCCATCAATAAATAAAAGCGCTCAGAATTCTAAACGATTTATCGATAACTTAGTTTAACAACTTAATTTAACTTGTAGAGTTTTGATTTATAGCGCTAGTTTAAAAAGCTATTAAAATTTTATTCATATACTTTATTAATTACAGATATTTTTGGAGGATGTTATGAAAAACAACACTTTAGTTTTATCGACGTTAGTAGCCGGTTTATTAGCAGTATCAGGCACGGCATCAGCAGCGTCTCCTGTTCATCAGAAAGCCAATCGCGGTAACATCACCCCTGCAGACTCAGCGCACCATGCTGCTGAAAACACATTAACCTCTAAGGTTAAAGACAAGCGTGGCGAATTATTAGCGACTCAGCCTGGTGCAATAGAGGTAAACACTACAAAAGGCGTTAAAGGTACCGAAAAGCTGCAAAGAGAAGTTGACCGTGTAAGAACACAAGCTAGTGATGCTGAAAATGCATTGCGCGGTGACAACGCTGACTTAGCACCGGTTACCCCAGCGCGTGAACGTGCTCGCGCAGCGCGCAATACTTTAACTCAGAAGGTTGAAGATGCCCGTGGTGAATTACGTGCAACGCAGCCTGGCCGTGTTGAAATTAACCAAAACACCACTAAAGATACTACTCGACGCGGGAACTACAATAAATTACGTTCTACCGCACCTATTAGTACTACGCCTCTTTTAAAGGGTGAAGTCAATCGTGGTGAGGTAACGCCTGCTAATGTTCGTACTAAACCTGCGCCTATTACGCTACAACAGAAGATTAAAGATAAGCGTGGAGAATTGGTAGCCACTCAACCTGGTGAAGTCGAGCTTCAAGAGAGCCGCCGTGTTAGAGTAAAATAATTGTTATATGTAATGACTTAAGCAACAATGATTTAAGCCACATTAAAAGCTTAAAGTGAGTACCCTACTTATAGTAAAAAAGAGAGCCATCGGCTCTCTTTTTTTTATGGGTTAGATGAATGATGTTAACGTACTTTTTTGGCCAATACCTTTTTCCAACTGTCCTCTAAACAGTCAATAGTAAGCCAAGGTTCGATAACATCGGCATCGATAGGCAACTTTTGATTGGCCAGTTGCCATAGGGTTTGCAAGTTAGCAAAAGGATAAGGACGCTCAATCAAGTAAACAGGCACTCCATTATCGATCAGCCCATCTTTTACTACTTGGAAGTACCATCCTGAGATACCTTGACGGGTTATCCATGATGCAATATTTCTGTCACTTGTGGTCGGTCCAATTTGATCGTTGATTTTATAACAGGGACGTCTAGGCTGTACGATACGCAGCTGCACACAATCCTCGCCCTCGCCATACTGGAACACATCACCGATACATACCGTCTGCTCTGTCAAATCCGGCATACCAGATACAGGCTCAGTGATTAAATTCTCTCCAAGCAAACCAGGTGTCAGTTTTAGTGCAAACTCTACATTAAGCTTGCCATAAGTCGCCGTCGGCATCTGATGTACGGCCTTTAAATGGCCGCCGTGATGACGTCTGTCCGCCTGTTCATCGGTAACAATTCCCATATAATTCACTATAACCGGTTCTTTAATCGGTACTTTGTTGATAGCACTCAACTGCTCACGAGTAAAAGGCATCGCTTTGCCCGCGCGTACTTCACGTAACGTCGCAATATGGAGAGGTAATGATTGGTCATTAAAAGTATCAGAGTTGGTAGAGTGGTGCATGGCTGAGTTACTCATCATAGTTGGTTTACAAAAGTACGCTCTATTAACTATATATTAAGCGGCTTGTACTAAGCAATAAAAAACGCACCCCTTAGATAGAGGTGCGTTTTTTATTCAAAAGTATGGTCTATTAATAGTCGTTAAACCTTAATCGTTAAGCGTCGACTAGAAACGATAACCCACACCTAGGTAAGTAATGTATGGGTCAATATCAATATTCGATTTGGCTTTAATTAAGCGCTCGCCTGCGTCGTTTTTAACGGTGATGGTGGTATCACTGTCAAGCTTAGCATAGGTTAATGAACCGACCGCAAACCAATCTTCATTGAAGTCATAAGTTGCACCAACGGTAACAATAGGAGCCCAAGCGCTGTCTGCTTCTACATCGATATGCATACCGCTGTTAGATGGAGTAGTTCTACCGTCAACACCGTCATACTGTAGAGACTGACCAGCTTGACCATCTTTAATATTTTGAATCATGTGACCTGCATCTGCTAAGTCACGACGAATACCAGAATTTAGCTCTAGATCATTGAAGTAAGCAAACATCACACCCGCACCTACATAAGGACGGAATTTATTAACGCCAGACTTACCAAATTGGTAGTGAACTTCAGCGGCAGGTAACCAAGCGCGTGCAGTAGAGGCTGCACTGCCTTGAGTCATATCGGTAATAACGATATCGTCTTTAATTTCAAAGTTACCGATAAGTTGTTCTGCAGCACCTGAAGGAGAAACTGTACCAGAGAAAGGCGCAATAACGGTGCCCTTACCTAAGATATCAACTTTTGGCGGGATACCACCTTTAACTTCGAAAGACCAGTTGTCATTGATAAAGTAGTTAAATAACAGACCAACTGTATCAACATCGTCAGACTCTAGGCCAGTCCCTGCGGTAGCAAAGTTTTGAAGACCATTAATAGCGGTTGAGCCTGATAAGTTACCTAAAGTAGTGTTTGATAAATCAGTACTATCAGGGCCTGGAACGCCCAACAGCTCAGTAATCTTATCAACACGTGCTTGGTTTTCAGCTTCAGTAGCAAAGCCTTGATCAGGATTAATTACTCTTTTTACGGTACCTGAACGCACACTACCATTCTGATGGCTTGTACCATTTTGAATAGCGGTGGTATTCTCGATAGGCGTAGCATCTCCAGTAGGATTGGCATGTAACCAACCTGCCGATACTGAGAAGCGCTTGAAGCTACCATCAGTATCAATATATTTTTTGTAGTCAAATTCTGCGAAAGCAGAGGTGCTAAAAATGACGGGAACGGCAACAGCGCAGGCAAAAGATAGAGTTTTGTTCATGATACATCCTTGTATAATATGAAGTATAGCAGAGCTTAAATACACCAAATGGCTTATTTATCATCCTGCATAAAATTGAGCGTAGACTCACAAGTAACGGCGGCCAGATAATTCTCAATCGGTTTTAATTAATCTAACGTCCTTGTAGAGAGTTTGCACTCTTTGAAACATATGTTATAAAAGTGTGTCGACTTATTAACAAATGTTTCAATAATTACTTCATTCTAGAAAACTTAATCACCATAGTCAATCGCTATTACTAAAATTAATTGTAAAATTATGAATAAAACAAGCGGTTTATACGGCTCATGAGCAAAACTGCACAATAGTCATTATAGGAGTGTCACCATGCCTGCCAATAAATTAACTGCCACCTTACAACCGGCTCAAGACTGTACAGCAGATACTGAGCGAGACAAGCGCTATCAAGACGCCATTGCAGAACTAAAAACACAGTTTGGCGATCAGCTCATTGTCAATCTGACGACCCGCCAGCAGCATGCTCATACCATGACTTGGCTTAAAAATCAGCCGGCAGATGCTGTTCTTGTAGCAGGTGATAAACAGGACGTTGCTAAAGCTGTCGCTATTTGTAATGAGTACCAGATGCCAGTGATTGCCTTTGGTATTGGTTCATCGCTAGAGGGTCAGTTAAATGCCCCTTATGGTGGCCTGTGCATTGACATGAGCGAGATGAACGAGATTATTCAGGTAAACAGTGAAGACTTAACAGTGACGGTACAGCCGGGGGTTACTCGTGAGCAGCTCAATCACTATCTGCGCGATACCGGTTTATTTTTCCCAATAGATCCGGGTGCGAATGCCACTATTGGAGGGATGGTTGCAACCCGTGCGTCAGGCACCAATGCGGTGCGTTATGGCACAATGAAAGATGTGGTACTAGCCCTAGAAGTAGTTACCGCTGATGGTAAGATTATTAAGACAGGTAGCCGTGCCAAAAAGTCAGCGGCCGGCTATGATTTAACCCGTTTGATTATCGGTTCGGAGGGCACCCTTGGCGTGGTCACTGAAATCACCTTAAAGCTATTTGGTATTAGCGAATGCATTGGCAGTGGTATCTGTCATTTTCCAACTGTAGAAGCAGCGTGCGAAGCCACAATGATGACCATCCAAATGTGTCTGCCAATTGCGCGTATTGAGCTGTTAGATACCTTGCAAGTCAAAGCGTGTAATCAATATTCCAATTTGAACCTTAAAGAGATGCCGACCTTATTTGTCGAGTTCCATGGTAGTACCGCCGGCGTGCAAGAGCAGGCGCAAATCTTTAGTGAGATTGTTGAAGACTGCGGGGGTTCAGACTTTGCATGGGATACCAATGAGGCCGAGCGGAAGAAATTATGGCATGCGCGTCACAACGCTTATCCGGCCAGCTGTGCACTGCGCCCTGAAGCCAGTGCCTTATCGACCGATGCCTGTGTGCCTATTTCGAGATTGGCGGAATGCGTCAGTGAGACCGCCAAAGACATCGAAGCTTCTGGCATGGTCGGGCCTATTGTGGGGCATGTCGGCGATGGTAATTTCCATGTGTTACTCCTTGTGGATACCAGCAACCCTGAAGAAATAGAAACTGCAGAAGCATTAATCGGACGCTTGGCAAAACGTGCGATTGATATGGATGGCACCTGTACTGGTGAACATGGCATCGGTCAGGGCAAGCGTAAATATATGGCGTATGAGCATGGTGATGCGGTTGGAGTGATGCAGGCAATTAAACAGGCGCTTGACCCGAAAAATATCTTAAATCCAGGTAAGATTTGGCCGCAAGACGTGGCTTAACTGAAAGGCGCTTCGTTAAACAAGCCGCCACTTAAGGTTTTATAAGCTCTCGAAGGTACAAAGTCATCCTTACCATCATAATTGGCTTGCATAATCATATTGACATAATTAAGTCGTAGCATGGGTAAGGTCAATCGAGAATAGGCATGCGCCTAACTGATTGACCTTACTCAACTTATCTATGTACCTATATGTCTGATGTATGGGCGCAGCAATAGAGGATGGCCGCGTGTCTTCACTCAGTATCGTCATTATTACCTTAAATGAAGCCGAGCGAATAGGCAATTTGCTCGAGGACTTGGCGCAGCAAACGTATAAAGACTTCGAAGTCATTCTTGTGGATTCAAACAGCGAAGATGACACCTGCGCCATCGCTGAGGGTTATGTGGCACGTTTACCGCAGCTTCATATTGAGCAGATGACCACAAGAGGCGTGTGTTTGGGGCGCAATACAGGCGCAAGTTTGGCTAATAATGAGCGTTTGCTTTTTCTGGATGCAGATGTGCGCCTCACCCCCAACTTTTTGCAAAAAGCGATGCAGCAGCTTAAGGCACAGCAGCTACAGGTGGCAGGAGTGTATCTGTCGCCAAAAGGATTGCCCAAATGTTATAGTCTTGGCTATAAGCTGTTTAATATTGGCATTGGGGTGACTCAATTTGTGTTTCCAACAGCCATCGGCGCGTGCTTATTTTCGACCAAAACCTTGCATGATGCTATCAAAGGTTTCGATACCACGATTAGCCTGTGCGAGGACTGCGATTATGTCAATCGAGCCAGCCGCATCACTAAGTTTCGTATGCTGCGTTTGAGCTTCACTTTTGATCCAAGGCGCTTAAAACAAGATGGCGTTTTAAGCACCAGTCGTAAATATCTACATGCCAACTTTCACCGATTGTTCATCGGTGAAATACGCGATCAGAAAATCCGCTATGATTTTGGGCACTATAAATCTAAGTAGGGTTCAATCGTGCTCATAAGATTCAAATCGCCTCAAGCTTTTGCTGATAGACGCTTGCATCCGCAGCAGAAAAACAGCAGAAAATGACTTCTTTAATGGCACTTTCTGAACTTCCTGATAGAGTTGCCTGTTTTAAGCTGTCTATCACGTTCTCGATTGCAATTTGTGTCGCACTCTCGATAGGATAGCCATAGACACCGGTGCTAATGGCGGGGAAAGCGATGCTGGCGAGCTCATTTTCCTCAGCCAATCGTATGCAGTTTCGATAGCAGCTGGCGAGTAATTCAGGCTCACCTTGACTGCCGTCGTGCCAGACCGGACCGACAGTATGAATCACATACTTGGCCGGTAGTTTAAATCCTGGGCTGATTTTAGCCTCCCCCGTTTGGCATCCGTTTAAAGTACGGCAATACTTAAGTAGCTCGGGGCCTGCGGCTCTATGAATGGCACCATCCACGCCGCCGCCCCCCAGTAAACTAGAATTGGCTGCATTGACGATGGCATCGACCTTAAGCGTGGTGATATCAGCTTGTATAACAGACAGAGTAACCTGATGTTCAGTGCGGTGAAAGTCACCTATTTGTACTTGCATATGTTGTTCCTGCTTATTGTATAAAGCCTTAGCTTGACTATTTGTACTCTACGAATTTAAAGCTCATGTACTCATTTACAGCCCCTAAAGTACTTTCTAATTTAAAGCCTCTATAAAATAATATTCGCTAGCGAATGAAAAACTATAGTGCTAATAAATTTTATGTCACTAGCGACTCAAACATATAATACTGGTCACTTAAAATAATACCCTAAACTACGCTTAACCTACAAAGCTTACGAAATACTAAAACTAATGCCTATTTAATAACTCAGTGATTTGTTAAATTAAATGGGTATAAACTAGTGAATTGGATATTTCAATATTTGACATAATAATAAGAGTCACAACATAAGACATGGCAAAATAATGAAATACGACAAATAGAAAAATAGTGTCTCAAGTAGGTATGGCTTGTTGTTGATAGGTCACATAATTTCTAATCTGATAGATAAACTTATCTTTTATAGATATAAAGACAGATAACACTGCCTACTTTAGTTCAATGACTCACACAACTCTAACGTAACGAATTAAACAAATCAGGACAAATTATTATGAATATAAAAGATACTTTAAATAAGTTAAAGGATACATTAGGACTTGAACCACAGGAGATTGAAGAGGGCGTTTATATTCCCGCGGAATCTGCACTGAAACTGGCAGCACCAAATAAAAGTGATTATGACAATACTGAGTTTGACACCCCTTATACTGGTGATAAAAAAATACTCATGGTTTGTACTGAACAACAATACATGACAATGGCGGATGGTAAAAAGTTCGCAACAGGCAATCAGCCTATTGAAATGATGGTACCGATGCTGCATTTCAAAAAAGCGGGCTTTGATGTAGACGTATTTACCCCAACAGGAAAGCCTGTACAGATTGAAACCTGGGCTATGCCTGAAGAGGATGATAATGTTAAAGATATCTATGCTGAATACCAGTCAAAATTTGAACAACCAAACAGCATAGCTGATTTTGTTGAAAATAATATGGTAGATAGCGATGACTATGCCGCCATCTTTATACCGGGCGGGCATGGGGCTATGTTAGGATTGCCTGAGGACAAGAACCTAGGTGAACTGCTGCGCTGGGGTCATAATAATGACTTATTCACTTTAGCAATCTGCCACGGACCGGCAGCTTTACTGTCTGCGGACTTGGACAGCCCTGATGCGCCTAGTAATCCAAATAAATCGGATAGAGATTTTATCTTTAAAGGCTATGAAATGGTCGCATTTCCCGATGTAATGGATAAACAGATGCCAAAATTAGGTTATCTACCGAGTGAGATGTCATGGTACTTTGGTGAGAAACTAGAAGCCTTAGGGGTAACTATTACTAATAAATTGGCTATTGGACATACTCATCAAGATAGAAAACTAATTTCTGGTGATGGTCCCCTTGCTGCTAATGAGTTCGGTAAGTTAAGTGTTACTGAGTTACTAAAAGTAGTCAATAAATAGTCGAAGGTTTCAGTTTATTGAATTGTAGGTCTTTCAACAATGTATAGGTCTTATACGTGTAACTCGTATAGTATAAATATTTGACCATAGATATATTTAAAAGCTTTACAAAAAGCTGCGCTTGTAAACGCAGCTTTTTTTGTTTAAAAAACCTTTGTCTCGAATCCTTTATATCTAAAAGCTATTATTTCTATTAACCGTTTTCTCTGTTAACCATTTTGAAAACTATTTCAGTAAAACCATTGTCAACACTGAGTTACTTTAACGCCTAATTGCTTGGAACGCCTATGTTCTTAGAACGACTATGTGTTTGAGTAGCGACTTATAGCTACTAAAACAATATTTCCCACCAACTTCCTAAAAATTCGGTTACCTTTTGCGGTGTAATCTCAAAGACACTCACCAACGATAAAGTACCGATACCTACACCCATCCAGCCGAGACGTTGGCTGATTTTTAGCTCAGTTTGACGCTCTAAAGCTTCTTCTTGTTCCACTAGCAGACGATGAATGGACTGTACCTGTTGTACAATTTCATTATTAATATCATCGATTGGCATTGTTTTTCGGATATCTTGCCACAAGGTGTAGGCATCATATCGATTAACTTTAACAGGGCAGACAAAATAGCTTTTGGCATTAAAAGTAACGGCTTGCTGATATAACTGGCGTAGTGGCGTAAAGTCTTCACAACATTCCCCAAGCTCGCTGACAATAGCAGACGTTGCCAGTAGGTAAGCCTTTGCCAGTGCCAGCAGAATTACTTGCATGTAAAAAGTATGAACATGTTCACAGTTCGGCGTTAGCAATACCGAACCTCGACCATCAACATGAACAAAACGGTCAGAGTGCTGAGTTAGAGTGTCAAATACCAATGAGGAAGTGTTACGAACGAGATATGAGGCATTATGAATGACAGCATTGGTGGGCTCGTATTGGTGAGTCTCAATAAAAGTAGCCTTCACCAGTTTTTGTGGTTCAGTAATAAACTCAGTGATATGCTTATCACATTGCTCGGGCAGATAACTTAAGATATCGGGGTGGTCTGCGGTACAGCTGGCAAAGCTAACATATAAAATCTGCTCATAAGGACCCTCTATAAAATAGCGCAGTTGCCACACCTGCTCGCTTAATACCTTAAACTCGCATTGTTTGTCGATAATATCCAATAAAAAATCAACGGGTGCATTGTCTATCAATACTTGAGGTTTATCGGTGTCATCTATAGGGGGCCGATGAGGGCGAGGGTAGGTATGAGAAGAGTCTAGGGGGCATTTTTGTGAACCAATATGACTTATAGGGTTAATATAATCAGGTTGCTTATAAATTGTGGCAAGCGTTAAGTGTTTCATAGAAGACAATGCTGGCAGTTATGTAAATTTATTATGCCACTAACGACGTCGTTATGCGAAACATTTGGTTTGTGGTATTGGTTTATGGCACTGCAATAAACCTCTCAAAGTGAAGTTAGGCTATGTCATACAAGACAGTCACATACTTAATAGAAGACAATAGGCTTCATAGAAAACGATACTAATCTTCGCAAAAGACAATTCCATAGTTAATGACATACGCCGTTAAAACTTGCTACCATATGGTTATACTATTTTTGATTCAATATTTATTATTTAGGTAATGTGATTATGGCTAAAAATGCCCTTCAAGCTCAACTGTTAAAAGCGGGATTGGTAGACAGCAAAAAAGCCAAAAAATTAAGTAAGCAGACTCAGCATGCCAAACGCACGGGCAATGCGCCAGATGCTGAAGTCAAAAAAGCGGTGGCTGAAGCGCAAGCGAAAAAGCTTGAAAAAGACCAAAAGCTAAATCAAGAAAGACAGCAAGCATTAGAGGAGAAAACGCTTCGCGCCAATATTATTCAAATGATTAATCAGCATCAAATACCCGAAACGGGTGGTGAGGTTGAATATCGTTTTGTTGATGACTCTAAAATCAAGAAGCTACATATTACCCAAAAGCTATTTGACCAAATCGTCGCCGGTCACGTATCTATTGCTCGATTGGAGGACGGTTACGCTTTATTACCACGGCCTTTAGCGGATCGGATTAATGAGAAGTTAGAAGGCTTTATCGTTGAGTCTAATGATAAAGCGGCAGACACACCAGTCGAAGATGATCCATACGCCGCTTACGTCATCCCAGATGATTTAATGTGGTAGAAGTAATGTAAAGCTGGCTCAAAGCCAATACAGACCTTACCTAATATTACAGAGCTCATACAGTAAGGACTTGAGTTAAGTTGGGGGTTTGCTACTATCAAGATATGGTTCTTGTCATCAAGGATGAATTGTTTCACGTGAAACAGGTGACAAGAGGTAAGGTTTTAGAGTTCCATTCATTAACCAAGGAGTTTGATATGGCTAAGAAGTCAGATATTAAAGAGCTGAAAAAAGACATCAAAAGGGTTAAGAAAGAAGCCAAAAAAGAAATTCAGCAAAAGAAAAAAGAGCTTAAGAAAGTCAAAAAACAGCTCAAGAAGGATAAGAAGCAATCTAAAAAACAGAAGAAGAAATAATCTACCTGTTTGATTGCAGCAAAAAGAGGACAGCTTGGCTGTCCTCTTTTTTATGGTCTAAATAATCTATCAATAGTATTTTTCATAATAGCCAGTAGCCCCAGTAGCGTGGGTCTAGAAAACTAAACCCACACATGAAACGCCTAAAACCTATCTGTTTAGAACTAACAGTAACCAATATAACAAGAATTCTTAATGGTATCAGCGGTATAGTTTACCGGTATATCGCTTAATACACTTTTTGCTGTCGGCGTAATGACAAAAGACGCTCCAAGGTTTAAGAAAGGCGCAATATTATAGTGCAAGGGTACACTGCCCTCATAACTATAAGTAATCTCTTTATCAATTTTTCCATCTAAGCTCACATCTTCAGTAACTTTAGTTAAGAAGCCCGAGCTATTGTACTCTGCTCGATTAGAGACATCTTGCACATTGCTACTATCAAAATTATTAAAGGTGATAACAGAACCCGTCGCTAAATTACCGTTATAGGTCACCTTAGTGTCCATAACAGGAGTATCTGACCCATAACGGCTTAGCATTTCTCTAACAATGTGCTTCTGAGCATCATAACGATAAGTGGTTGTATCCATATCACCTTCATAATCTGCACGTCCAGATGTGACTTTTAATACGTTACCTTGGTCATCGTAAGTATAGGTAGAGACCTGATAGGGGGTTTGAGTATTGTTATCACCATCAACCGTATATCTTATAGTTTTAGTCAAATAGTTGTTAGCATCAAATGTTACCTCGTAAGCTTCGTCTATACTACCGTCATTATTTTTATCTGTTTTGACTTGCTTAAGTTGATTTTGGCTATTATAAATAAACTCTTTGGTTTTATTGTGCCAACTAGAAGAGTCTTCTGTATCAGTTTCTACTATCTTAGTGATCTCACCATTTGAATTATATTGATAAGTAGTCAACTGATCGAAAATACTGTCGCCATTTGAATTAACTTTATACTCTATCAGTTGATTTTTTTGATTATAAACCCACACCTCTATCCTATCTATACCTTTATCAGTACCTTTAGCTACCTCAAGACGAATTAAACGACCTTTATCATCATAGGTAAACCGTTTAGAGTGATTGGCTGTATCAGGATGGATAGAGGACACGTAATCCTCTCTTACCAGTTCTTTTTTAGCATTAAAGTAAGCCGTTGAATTTGCATCGATATTTCCCCAGCCATACCCTTTATAGACACGTTTACTTATACCTGCAATTGTGGCATCTTTAGGTTTAGCATCTTTGGCATTTACTACCCCATCACCATCGATATCGGTGTCGCAGTCATCAACTATGCCATCTTTATCCAAATCAGGTTTATCTGAACTATTGGCATTAGCGCTATTGCATGTATCAGTAGGTGTCGACCCAGTATTGGGCTTAGTGTCTGTATTGGGAGTAGTCCCATTACTGCTTGAGCTATCTGAACCACCTCCGCCTCCGCCACCACAAGCCGTTAAAGCTGTTGTGCAAAGAATGATAGCAATAGCAGAGCTTAGGTTTTTAACAGTAGAAGTAATGTTCATAGAGGTACTCACCTTATAAGGATCTTTAATATGTTAATTCAGTATATAAACTAAAATTATCCTTAATATATTATAGAGTTATCATTTTTTTTACTATAGTTACTATAAAAATTATTCAGGGATATTTAAAAAATAATGACTAAGACAATACTTAACAAGCTAAAACTAAAAATGCTTAACAAGCTAAAGCTAGAGTAACCCTTTTATTTCATAAACGTCATACACAAAATATAAATAACCAAGGTTTAAAACTATTAAGAGTCTGTATTGATAAGCTACAATTAGAATGTATTTTAAATAAAATGAGTCAATACGAGACATCATCAATTTGAAAGCTTTGGTTAAATAGTCATTCTTAATCCTAGTTTTAGAAAAGTAGGGGGTTATTTTAGGTGGGAATACTCGATTTTAGGATGTGAATACCAAAAAGGTTGTAAATATCGGTTCTAAGATAGGAAGAACTCAATGGTCTTTAAACATTAGTATACCGACTCGCCTCAGGCATCCAGCGGTGAATCAGATGCGTCACATCGGCTTTACGCGCGTCGTCATTGATCAGGCGTTTGGCAAGGTGACTGGCGATCATCAGTAAGTTTTCATCACGGCTAAGATCAGACACATAATAGCCAATATTGCCCGTTTGGCGTTTACCCAATAACTCACCTGGGCCACGCAGTTGTAAGTCTTTTTGGGCAATTACAAAGCCGTCGTTGCTATCACGCAAGACGTTAAGACGTTCGATGCCTGTTTCGGATAATGGGGTTTGGTATAACAGCACACAGAAGCTTTTGGTCGAGCCACGACCCACACGACCACGTAGCTGATGCAGCTGTGATAAGCCTAGACGCTCAGCATTTTCAATCACCATCAATGAGGCATTGGGTACATCAACCCCAACCTCAATCACAGTCGTGGCTACCAATAAATCAAGCTCGGCGTTTTTAAATGCCGCCATAATTTCCTGCTTTTCTTTAGACTTCATTTTGCCATGCACCATGCCAATACGAATATCCAAGCGGGCGCTTAAATCGGCGAAGGTGGCTTCTGCCGCTTGCGCATTTAGAGTGCTAGAGTCCTCAACCAAAGGGCAGACCCAGTACGCTTGTTTCCCCTCTTTACAGTTGGCGGCAATACGTTCAATGACTTCGTCACGGCGCGCACGGTCAATCGTCACCGTTGTAATCGGCGTACGACCCGGCGGCAACTCATCAATAATCGAGGTGTCCATATCGCCGTAAGCACTCATCGCAAGCGTTCGCGGAATAGGGGTGGCGGTCATAATCAGCTGATGCGGCGTACTATCCGCCACGCCTTTATTGGTCAGCGCCATACGCTGCTCAACCCCAAAGCGGTGCTGCTCATCGATAATGGCAAGACCCAATTTGGCAAATATCACCGCCTCTTGAAATAGCGCATGCGTACCGACGACTATTTGCACCTCATTTTCTGCGACATCGGCTAAGGCCTCACGGCGCTGTTTAGCGGTTTGTTTACCCGCCAGCCAACCAACCCCAATACCTAATGGTTCAAACCAAGACTTAAAATTAATCAAATGCTGCTCGGCTAAAATTTCAGTAGGTGCCATCACTGCAACCTGCCAACCACTGTCCAGTGCATAACAAGCAGCAAGGGCTGCAACTAAGGTCTTACCAGCACCGACATCGCCTTGCACTAAGCGCAGCATAGGAATAGAGGTCGCCATATCGCTGGTAATTTCTTTAATGACACGATTTTGAGCACCTGTTAATGCAAAGGGCAGGTTTGCCAGTAGCTTGGTGGCAAGTGGACTTTTATTGTCGCATTTAGGTGCTTTATGCTGATGCAATTGCTTGCGGCGATACAGCATACTTAGTTGATGCGCGGTCAGCTCTTCGACAATTAAGCGCTGGCAAGCAGGGTGGGTACGCTCTTTTAATTGTTCAAGCTGCGCCGATTGAAGGGTGATATCAGTATGCATCGGCGGCGTATGAATTAAAGTTAACGCCTCAAACAGACTAAGATGCTGCCAACTTGGTGTCATAGAGGGTGTATCCGCTACGGCAGTATTTGGCGTAGAGGGGCTAATCGGCAAACCATAACTGTTGGTCGGCAGAGGGGCAGGTAAGTGATTGACCGCTTCCCAGTCGCTATGATTGAACACACTAATTGGCATGCCTTGCTGATTAATGGTGTGCAATGCTAATTTTAATAAGGTGCGCAGTTTGTTTTGATGCAACCCTTTCACGGTCGGATAAATCGGCTGCAATCCAGTATTGACTACAGGCGCACCGGGAGAGACTACGCTGTATTCAGGATGTGCAATTTGCATCCCGTAACGGCTAATTTTTACCTCGCCAAACAGGCGCAATCGAGTGCCTAGTACCATGGCTTGTGCCAGTCCGGAATACACTTTAAAAAAGCGCAGCTGAATCGCACCGGTGGCATCTTCTACTACCACAGTCATACCGCTGCGTTTGTTATCGACATAGGTGACTTCACCCTCAATTAAGGCGGATTGCCCATCCTGTAAGTCGCTGATATCGACAAGGCGGCTGCGGTCTTCATAATCACGCGGTAGGTGTAACAATAAGTCGAACAAGCGAGACACGCCCAACTGCTCAAGTTGACCTTCAATCTTGCTACCCACACCGGCTAAGACATGAACCGGTAAATCGACCGCACTGACAGCACGATTATTGTTTACCATAGTTTGGTTTGGCGTAGGCGTAGGATTTGATGGCATGGGCATAATGAGCCTCTTGATTGCTATTGATGAATACTGCGGCGGCTGATTCACATTGGTGATGATAGGCAACCGAGCATTTGTTGATTATAGAGTATATTGCACGTGGGCAGCAGTGCTGTTTACATAACCTATATCTGGGTAAGATTTTTTGGTTTTAGGCTGTTATGATACGCAGTATTGTTTTTGGCTGAATTATGACAAAAAATCCCCATATAGAGCAGGTTAACTCCTTGTTTTAGGGCAATGTTTATTTGTTTTAGCACCATATTATAATTGTATGGCGTGTTTACCCATGCCACTGCATCGACTGCGCAAGCTATGCGTATCTCATCTTTAGCATATCATTTACTGGAGCCGTTATGCGTGCCTCGACCCAACATGTCCAAAATCGCCTCAATGAATCCACGCAATTACAACAAGATGCGCAATTACCAATTGGCATTGCGGTGATTGTGGCATGGCTAGCAGGGGCGATGTTTATGCTGTCTCTGGCGCCTTATGGCTACTGGATTATTGCGCTAATCTCTCCAGCTTTGCTCTATGCTTTACTGCTGTCGCCGATGAGCAATAAGCGTGCGTTTTTAATTGGTGAAGCATACGGTATGGGGCTGTGGTGTGTCGGTGCGTTTTGGTTATACACCTCGATTCATGATTATGGCGAGGTGCCAATGCCGTTGGCGCTATTGGCAATTGCCATTATGGGTCTGGGTATGGGCTTATTCCATGCGGTATTGGCGTTGATTTTTAACCGCTTTGTGGGCAAGCAGCCACTGGCCTTTGCCGCGCTTTGGGTTGTGCAGGAGTGGTTAAAGACCTGGCTGTTTACCGGATTTCCTTGGTTATTCGTCGGCTATGCCTTTACTGAGCAATATTGGATATCGTCATTAGCGCCAGTGGCTGGCGTGTTTGCGGTGTCGTTTGTGGCGATTTTATTGTCCGCAAGTTTGGTCGATGCGTTCCGCAAACGTGCCGGTTATCTGGTGGCGACTGTTGTATTATTGGCCGTCAGTATCGGGCTTTGGTTATTTAATCCTGCTTGGACGCAGCCTAAGGCCAACACCCCTAATTTAAAAGTGTCTTTGGTTCAGGGTAATATTCCGCAAGATTTAAAGTGGCTCACTGAGTACCGCTACCGCACTTTAGAGATTTACGCAGAATTGAGTAGTACCGAGTGGGGTAGTGACATGGTGGTGTGGCCGGAGTCGTCTATCCCTATGTTCCAGACGGAGGCATGGCCGTTTATTACTGAGGTGGTTAAGGTTGCAAAAGAGACCGACACCACTTGGGTTACTGGTATTCCTTACAAAGACGATGCTGCTTATGACCCAGAAACAGACGATTATGCACCGTTTTATAACAGTGTGATTGCTCTGGGTGCTCAGGCAGATGGACTATATAAAAAGCAGCGTTTGGTGCCTTTTGGTGAATATATTCCATTTGAAGGGGCGCTGGATTTATTCCCAAATCTTGCCGGAAGTCAGGATATCTTAAGCTACAGCAGCGGCTCGGCGGATCAGTCACCCCTTAAGGTCAGAGGTCATAATCTTGGCGCTGCGGTATGTTATGAAGTGGCGTATCCTGATACCACAAGGCGTAATGCACAAAATACCGACTTTTTATTGACCATCTCTAACGATGCCTGGTTTGGTACTTCAGCTGGTCCGCTACAGCATTTACAGATGGTGCAGATGCGCTCGCTTGAGACCGGACGCTGGTTTATGCGTGCCACCAATACAGGGGTGACTGCGATTATTGATCACAAAGGTCGTATCGTTGAGCAGGCGCCACAATTTGAGCGCACGGTACTGCGCGGTGAAGTACAATCGCGCACAGGTATGACGCCTTATGTGCGCTTTGGTAACTATCCGATTTTAATTTTTATTGGTCTATTATTGGCACTTAGTATACTGGGCAGACGTGGCAAGTCTAGCCGCTAGGCCTTTTATTTAAAGGCTATCGGTTTATAGAAATTTAAAGCGGATTGATATAAATCGACAGTGCAGCACTAAAATGGACTGTTAATCCACAAATAGGATAGGGCATTTTCACAAAAAGTAGCAAATTGCGATATAATAGCAAGATATGTGAACGGTTCCGATTATGCTATAGTGCTAAACAGCTGCCACTGCGGAGATTGTACTCGGCTGCTAACTATTAAAAGTGCTATATGATAGCGGAACATACTCTCTTAAACCTTTATCAAATTATACAGATAGGTGACCTATGGCAGATGCAAGCCAAAATAAACCAAAGAAAGAACTGCTCTTTGCTCTAGTCGGCATCGTTGCTTTCTTGGGTATTGTACTTCTTATTGGTATTTCAGCCTTTTTACGCCCTGCAGGCAACCATGTTGCACCTGAGGCTGCTGTAGAAGAAACCACCACTGAAGAAGCAAGCACAGATACCGATGCAGCTGCAGTAGCGACTGAAACCACTGCTGAAGATACGCAAGCTACTGATGACACTGCAGAAGAGGCAGCTGCTGATGATGTAGCAGAAGCTGACGCATCTGAAGCGGATGCGCAAGAATCAGACGCAGAAAATGTTGAATTAGATGAAACCGTAGACTTAGTCAAAGTGGACGAAGCGCCAACTGCAGAGAATGCAGGAGCCGTTGAATCACAGACTGTTGGTGAAGATACGGTAGAAGTAGAAGCTCCTCAATAAGCCCACCGGTTTAAGAGAGTAGCCCTCACTGTTTAGGTGATTATTTGTGAACATGGAGAGCGCCTTTATTTATGCAGCGGCCCTTTAGCTGCTGAAGGTTGATTGTTTTTAGACCTTACTTTCTGTGTGTCAGAAGCTAAGTTTTAGTCATAAGTTGAAAGGGGTTGTTGATAGTGATTGCTTATCAATAACCCCTGATGACTTTAAATAAATAACTATTGGCTTGAGACATCTCAACTATTGAGCTTTATTATTGGTCTTTTGGTTGCCTTTTGGCTCCGTTTAAACGAGGCGAATTAAGGCTGTAATAATCAACTTGAGACACAGAAACATTTGGTGCATGTCTCTCCAACGTCTCATGTAAAACCCGCCTAATCCTTGAGATTGGGCGGGTTTTTTTATATCTTTTTGTCAGTGGCGTCTTTACGCATTTATTTTTGCGTGAAACAATGACGCAGTTCATATCAGCAAGACAAAGACTGATACGTAACGCCTTATAATCGGCAATACTGCCCTTCACATTCCTCAGTATTGTCATACCAAGACCCAAATTTAGTACGTTTTCTACAAAGCTCGGTCTGATTGTTATCAATAGTCCTTGGGCCTACTAACACGAGCTCCGATGTTGTGTGGGCTGCGTATTTTGAGATTGGTATCGTTATGATGGCATAAATAGGTAGTGTGCCTAGGATGCTGTTGACCCCGTTAACGGTGACATTGTTCAAGGTTGGACTGCTATGGATAACCCAATTAAGGAATTTAAATTATGAGTGTAGAGTCAAAGTCAGCAGGGTCATCCCCTGAGCTAGAATCTTTAGACAACGGGTTTATGGGACACCCTCAGCCCTTGAAGTCATTGTTCTTTACTGAAATGTGGGAGCGTTTTTCTTACTATAGTATTCGCCCCTTATTGATATTATTTATGGTCGCTGCCATGAGTGATGGTGGTTTGGGATTTGATGATTCCTCCGCATCTGCTATTTATGGTATTTTTGCCGGTACGTTATATCTTGCAGCCGTTCCTGGTGGGTGGCTTGCCGATAACTGGCTGGGTCAAGAGCGTGCCTTATGGTGGGGCAGTATTATTATTGCCTTGGGGCACTTATGTATTGCACTGTCAGCTGTGTTTGGAGTGACGTTATTCTTCGTCGGTCTAATCTGTATCGTACTTGGTGTGGGTTTATTTAAAACCTGTATTTCGGTGATGGTCGGTGCATTATATCCTGAAGGCGACAGCCGACGTGATGGCGGCTTTACCTTGTTCTATATGGGTATCAACATCGGTGCCTTAGTCGCTGCACTAATCGTCGGTATCTTCCAAGAGCGTCAAATGTGGCACGTTGGCTTCGGCGTAGGTGGTATCGGTATGTTGGTGTCATTATTGACCTACCGCTTTGCTGCCAGAAAGAATTTAGATCGCTTCTTTCACGCCAAAGGCAAAGTTGCTGAATGGGACCGCCCAAAAAGCAATCACAAAAACATCGGTCTTTGGGTCGGGGTATTCTTAGCGGCATTAGCGGCACTGGTTGTGGTCATTGCGACAGGTATCCTGCCGTTTAACCCGAGTATAGTGGCCGAGTATATGACCTATATCATCGCCGGTATGGTTGTCTTGTATTTTGCTTATATGTTCCTCTCACCGAAGCTTGATAAAACTGATAAGTTACGTCTGTTAATTTGTTTCTTGCTAATCATCGGTTCGACTTTATTCTGGTCAAGCTTTGAGCAGCAGCCAACCTCGTTTAACTTATTTGCAGACCGTTATACTGACTTGAATGTGATGGGCTTTACCATTCCAAGTATCTGGTTCCAATCATTAAACCCTATCTTTATTTTGCTACTTGCCCCGATTGTCAGCATCATTTGGGTGAAACTAGGCAGCCGTGGTATTGAGCCAAACAGTATGGCAAAATTCGCCTTAGGTATGTCATTGGCTGCGGCAGGCTTTGCGGTGATGACCTTTGCTGCCAAAGCGGTAGTAGCAAACCCAGGCACTTTGGTATCGCCATTATGGTTAACAGGTAGCTTGTTATTATTAACCTTAGGTGAATTGGCACTGAGCCCTGTGGGTCTATCATCGATGACCAAACTTGCGCCAAAAGGCATGCAAGGTCAGATGATGGGTCTGTTCTTCACCTCTTATGCGATGGGTAACTTAGTGGCCGCATTCTTCGGCGGTCATGTATCAGCCGATACTATTGATGGCTTACCAGACTTATTCACCACTATGGTTATCTTCTTGGTAGTGACAGCCTTGGTATTATTGGCCATCTCTAAACCGGTTAGAGCTATGCTTGATCGCAGTGAAGCCGAAGACAAGCGCCGAGAAACCGTTTAATAGCTCATTGCATTGTTTTATAAATAAGTTTTAAGCTGTTTTTTAAGCAAAATACTAAGCTGCTTACTAACTGAAAACGGTTATATAAATCAAACGTGTTACCATAATCGGTAGCACGTTTTTTAATGTTTAAAATCAGTGCAAACAACACAATCTAGAGCAGACACGCTCCTTTTATAACAACAAACCGCATATCTTAATTATTCAAATCTTATTACTTAAGCCCATCTAAGAGGCGCTTTATCAGAGGAATATTATGAGTAAATCTATTATCCAACAGCGTATTAGCAAACTACGTGACGTTCTCAAAAACAACGACATTACCGCTATTATTGTCCCTTCTGCCGATCCGCATTTATCAGAATATCTGCCTGAATATTGGCAAGGTCGCCAGTGGTTATCAGGCTTTACTGGTTCTGTCGGGACTTTGGTAGTGACACAAGACTTTGCAGGGTTGTGGACCGATAGCCGTTACTGGGTACAAGCAGCGGATCAATTGGCAGATACTGGTATCAGCTTACAAAAACTGCAAAAAGGTCAGCCCAATCATGCCGACTGGTTGGCTGCGACCCTAAAAGCAGGCGATAGCGTGGCCATTGATGGCAACGTCTTGTCATTGGCTGAGCAAGATCGATTATTAGATGCCTTTGAAGAAGCGGCTGAGGGTGAAGAAGACGGTATTCGTCTCATCACTGAGCAAGATTTATTAAACGAATTATGGGATGATCGTCCGGCACTACCAAGTGCCAAATTATACGCTCATGATGAACAGTTTTTATCACAATCTGCTAAAGACAAACTGGCTGACGTGCGCGCACGAATACAAGAGATTGGTGCCAGTCATCATCTGATTTCAAGCTTAGATGACATCGCTTGGTTGACCAACTTACGGGGTAATGACGTTGACTATAATCCGATTTTCTTAGCGCATATGCTTATCGATGCCGACAAAGCCACACTATATGTGGACACCCAAAAGGTAGATGCTAATATTGCCAAGCTGCTTGAGCAGGCGGGTATTGAGGTCGCTGAATACGACCAAATTCAGACTGCGCTAAGTACTCTGACTCCAGAAGACTTATTATTATTAGATCCAAACAAAGTCGCTGTGGGTACGTTAAATGATCTAGGCGATGACATTGCCATGGTCGAGCACATGGCGCCAAGCACCTTATTAAAATCAGTCAAGTCTGATGCCGATGTTGAGCATGTGCGTGAAGCGATGCGTCAAGATGGTGCCGCATTGTGTGAATTCTTCTCAGAATTTGAAACACGTTTAAATAAAGGTGAGCGTCTCAGCGAGCTAGATGTCGATACGATGTTAATCGATGTACGTAGCAAGCAACCACACTATGTATCACCAAGCTTCCCAACCATTGCAGGCTATAATGAAAACGGCGCATTGCCGCATTATCGTGCCACTGGAGACAAGTTCAGCTACCTTGATGGTGATGGTTTATTGTTGATCGACTCAGGTGCCCAATATCAAAACGGCACCACTGATATCACCCGTGTGGTCGGTATCGGTAATGTCACAGATGCGCAAAAACGCGACTTTAGTATTGTGTTAAAAGCACATATTGCCTTGGCAAAAGCCTGCTTCCCAGATGGGATTGCTTCTCCGTTAATTGATGCCATTTGCCGTGCGCCATTATGGCAAGCACAGATGGATTATGGTCATGGTACCGGTCATGGCGTGGGTTACTTCTTAAACGTGCATGAAGGTCCGCAAGTTATCGCTTACAGTGCAACCACGCCAAAAGAGCGTGCGATGAAAGTGGGTATGATTACCAGTAATGAGCCAGGCTTATATCGTGAAGGTCGTTGGGGTATTCGTATTGAAAACCTGGTTGTCAATCAGCCTGTGCCTAATCCTGCAGAGACTGAATTCGGTGATTATCTACACTTTGAAACCATTACTTTATGCCCAATAGATACCCGCCTAGTCGATAAAAGCGTTTTAAACCAAGAAGAAATTAATTGGTTGAATGACTATCATAGCCATGTTTTCAACGAGCTAAAAGGCCGTGTTGAAGGTGAGGCGCTTAACTGGTTAACTGAGCGCACGAAAGCGATTTAAGACCTTTTAATTTAGACCCCTTTAAGCGTATATTGAGTATGAGCAAACCCCTCTTTTAGCGATCTAAAAGAGGGGTTTTATTTAATAATATAATTTATATATTCCAATAAGTTTTATGTAAGTATTTAATTAGTCGGTATTTATTATGAGTCAAATTATTTATTGTAAGAATAACTCTTAAAAGGCAGGCTAAATTCTCGGAGAATTCATATGACTCACTCAAGTAATAAAGACCTAACTCACAACCAAGTGGTGGACAGACAATTTGGCTCACAAGCAGAAGCGTATTTAAACAGCAGCGTACATGCGCAAGGGCAAGAGTTTGGCTTAGTCGAAGAGGTCGTACGCCAATATGACAATGCCAAGGTATTGGATTTAGGCAGCGGCGCCGGACATATCAGCTTTTATGCTGCACCGCATGCCCAAAGCGTCATCGCCTATGACTTATCGGAAGATATGCTCAAAGTAGTGGCAGATTCTGCACAGCAAAAGGCTTTTAATAACATCACTACCCAAAAAGGCGTGGCAGAATCTCTACCGTTTGATGATAATAGCTTCGATGTGGTAGTGAGCCGTTTTTCTGCGCACCATTGGCAGGATGTGCCGCAAGCGCTGCGAGAGATGCGCCGCGTGTGTCAGCCTAATGGCACGGTAATAATGATTGATGTAATGGCGCCGCCAAGTCCGATTTGTGATACCTTTTTACAAACCATTGAGATACTGCGTGACAACAGTCATGTGCGTGATTATTCGGTGGCTGAATGGCAAACGATGTTTAGTCAGGCTGGGCTTAAGGTAAATCGTATGCAGACCCATAAGCTACTGTTAGAGTTTGATAGTTGGATAACACGTATGCGCACCCCTGAGCATTATGTGACGGCAATTCAGGCTCTACAGCACAGCATTGGTCAAGAAGCGAAAGACTATTTTAATGTGCAGCCGGATGGCTCGTTTACCACGGATGTAGTCACATTAATCGCAGTAGTTTAGTTAAATTACCCTAAGTTAATATGTTGTAAATAAAAAAGCGGTGTCTGTTTAACAGATACCGCTTTTTATCGCTTATTTACTTTAGACTTCTCTTACTATACGAGATGATTAGCCTTTTTTAGCCACATAGGTCACAAACTTATAGCTTAAACCATTTTCTTCATCCGTGAATGACTCAGACTCATCAACCTTTTCAAAGTCAGCGGGAATTTCAGGGTAAAAAGCATCACCATCTTCAATCTCAGTATCGACGATAGTCAACTCAAGACGATCGGTAAACATCATCGCATTTTTAAATACTTTCTCACCGCCAATAACCCAAATGGTCTCAAACTTTAGACCATGTGCCACATTAGCCGCATGAGTCAAAGCGTCGTCTAAGTTATGTACTACGTGCACATCCTTTAGACCTTCTAAGCCTTTTTTACTAGCGTAATCCATCTGGGTGCTGATAATAAAGTTGACACGTTTTGGCAATGGCTTGCTACCCATAGACTCAAACGTCTTACGCCCCATAATGACAATGCCTTTTAAGCCGCTGTCTACATAGGCATCGGTTTCTGCCGTTGTCATGGCCTTAAAGTGCTTTAAGTCTTCGGAGATATGCCAAGGTAACTCGTTGTTCTTACCGATACAGCGGTTATTACTGATGGCAGCGATTTGGGCAACCTGGGTGTGGGCGTAGCTCATGAGAATGTCCTTTAACTAATGAGAATATTAGGTCGAATAACAAAAGGTGTATGTCTTAGTTTAATAGTACTGTCTTGCTTGATATTGATATTGATATTGATATTGATATAAGCCTATGGATTACACAGCGACCGGTGCTTTAATCGCTGGATGTGACTGATAGCCTTCAATACGAATATCATCAAATTTAAAGTCAAAAATGTCTTTTACTTCTGGATTTAACCACAGTTTTGGCAGCTCATAAGGAGTGCGCGATAGTTGCTCGTTAACCTGTTCGATGTGGTTTTGATACAGGTGACAATCACCGCCACTCCAAATAAATTCGCCCACTTCTAAATCGCAAACCTGCGCAATCATATGGGTTAGTAGCGAGTAGCTAGCGATGTTGAACGGTACGCCTAAGAATAAGTCTGCTGAGCGTTGATACAACTGGCAAGACAATTTGCCATCAGCCACAAAGAATTGAAATAGGGTATGACAAGGGGGTAGGGCAACTTGGTTTGCTTCAGCAGGATTCCAGCCTGAAACAATCAAACGACGTGAGTTTGGATTATTCTTGATTTGCTCAATCACCTCACTAATCTGGTCAACACCGTCTTGATTATAGCTACCATCGCTATTTTTACTGGCACCATAATTACGCCACTGATGGCCATATACCGGACCCAATTCACCTTCAGGACGACCAAAACGTGCGGTCTGCTCTGCGGTTGACCATTCATTCCAAATACGTACGCCATTATCTTGTAAGTATTTGACATGAGTATCGCCATTTAAAAACCAAAACAGCTCATGAGTAATTGACTTCATGTGTACTTTTTTGGTAGTTAATAAGGGAAATCCATCGCTTAAATCAAAGCGCATTTGAGCGCCAAAATGACTGCGTGTTCCAGTACCAGTGCGGTCGCCCTTTTCGGTACCATGATCACGCACATAGCGAATTAAATCTAGATAAGCGGCTTCGTTTTTGGTCATTATCATAGTCATGTATCAAATAGTTATGAGGTGAGAGAGTCGATTACAATTTAGACTGCTGCCATTTATTGGGCTAGTTGATGCCAGTTAAATGGCTGTTTAGATATCAGTTGGGCTGAGCGATGACTCAGCCAAAACGGTCAAGCTAAACAATAGAATTATGGGGATGGTTTTTTGGTTTACGAGTAAATAATATCAGTAACTGGCTTATGAGGGAGTCGCATATTTGCCCCAATCATAAACTTGGTTACGATATGCCAGCACCATTAATACTAGGCCAATCAATATCATAGGTAGTGTGTATAACTGACCTTTACTCATCCAGCCCATAAATAGCTCATATCCTGGGTCGGGCTGACGGAAGAACTCAATAACAAAGCGGCTAATGCCATAACACAGCATGAACAAAGCAGTCACTGCCATACGTGGACGTGGTTTCGATGAGAACCACCAGACCAAGATAAAGGTTAATAAGCCCTCAGCAAATGCCTCATAAAGCTGTGAGGGGTGACGCGGCAGTAGGTAATTACCATTTACCTGCGTCATTAATGTTTGCATGGTGGGATTGGTGGTAATCAAGGCAGAATCAAATTGTGCTGCTTGCGGAAAATAAGTTAACCAACTATAGCCGCCGTCAGATACACGCCCCCAAAGCTCGCCATTGATATAGTTACCTATACGGCCAAATAATAGGCCTGTCGGTACACAAGGCACAATAAAATCAAGCACGTTAAAGATGGGCTTTTTGTACTTTCTAGCGAAATACAACATGGCCAGTGCCACACCAACAAAGCCGCCATGGAAAGACATGCCGCCTTCCCACACCTTAAACAGATAGGTAGGGTTATTTAATAATTCGCTAAACTGATACAGCAGGACGTAGCCAATACGGCCACCCAAGATGACACCGAGTGCGCCAAAGAACACCAAGTCTGAAACCATCTCAGTGGTCCAGCCTTCACGTTTGCTACTGCGATACCACGCTAATCCATAAGCGGCAGCGAAGGCCAGTAAATACATAAAACCGTACCAATGAACTTGGATCGGGCCCAGTGATAAAGCAACAGGATCAAATTGAGGATGAATCATCATGAGTGAAGTCTACATAGTTATTTGATGTGGCTCATAATAGCAAAAATTAGTCACAAGCACATTACCAATCAATTGTATTTAGATACGGTAATACAGCGCCATTACGAATTAGGCACAATAAAGCCGAGCGTTTAAAGGCTCGGCTTATGACACTATAAATAAAGTTTGGTGTTAAATTAAATTTAGATAGCCACCAACTCTTGAATGTTATTTTCTGCCATCATAGCACCTCTACCACTGGCAACCACTTGTCCACGCGATAAGACGGTGTAGTTATCGGCAAGCTCTTCGGCAAACTCATAGAACTGCTCGACTAATACAATAGCCATATTGCCCTTACGCCCCAAGTCTTGAATAACCCGCCCAATGTCTTTGATGATAGAGGGCTGAATGCCTTCAGTCGGCTCATCTAAAATTAGTACTCTTGGCTCGGAGGCGAGGGCACGAGCAATGGCAAGCTGCTGCTGTTGGCCGCCCGATAAATCCCCCCCACGGCGGTGTTTCATTTCATCAAGCACAGGAAAAATATCATACAAATGAGTCGGGACTTTGCTGGCTTTGCGATGACCAAATTTTGCCATACCGATTAAGATATTCTCCTCAACAGTTAAGGTAGAAAAAATATCACGCCCTTGTGGGACATAAGCGAGACCTGAACGAACACGCTGCTCAGGAGACAGTTTGCTGATGTCTTTGCCGTCTAATAAGATTTGTCCGGATTTAATCGGTAAGATTCCCATTAAGCATTTAAGTAGCGTGGTTTTGCCGACACCATTGCGCCCAAGCACCACGCTACACTCACCAATGGGCGCGGTTAATGTCACATCACGTAAGATGTGACTGCCGCCGTAATATTGATTTATGGCCTTAACTTCTAACATATTCATATCCTGCTCTAAATGTGACGGGCTGCTATTGAGTCAATGTTTATTCTTATTAACCTAATTAGACCAACTAACCTAACGACCTAGGTAAGTTTCAATAACCGCTTCATTGGCTTGCACCTCGGCAAGTGTACCTTCTGCTAAAATAGCGCCGTTGGCCAATACCGTAACCTTCTCGCTAATAGCATCGATAAAGGTCATATCGTGCTCAACCACGACTAAGGTATGGTTCTTCTTAAGGCGTAGACACAGCTCAGCGGTGTGT
The DNA here is from genome assembly GCF_057396245.1 of Psychrobacter sp. CX16. NCBI lineage: Bacteria > Pseudomonadati > Pseudomonadota > Gammaproteobacteria > Moraxellales > Moraxellaceae > Psychrobacter > Psychrobacter sp. CX16. The sequence continues at coordinate 14,503 of NZ_JBXYJF010000019.1, read as the reverse complement.
TCGGTTTCGGCATCAGTCATGCCGGCGACAGGCTCATCAAGTAAGATAAGCTTTGGGCTTTGCATGAGTAACATCCCAATCTCTAGCCACTGCTTTTGACCATGAGATAACAGCCCAGCTGGCTTATGAAGCATGTCTTTTAAACGGATTTGTTCAAGTGTTGAATCAAGGGTATTCTGTGTATCGGCATCAACTTTAGTAAACCAGCTTTTTGAAACCCGTTTGTCTTTAGGCGCTGCAAGCATCAAGTTATCAAGTACCGTAAAGTTTTCAAACACCGTTGGTTTTTGAAACTTACGACCGATACCCGCTTCGGCGATCTCTTCAGTAGACAGCTTCGATAAATCATGAACCTGACCAAAAAATGCAGTGCCTTCAGTGGGACGAGTTTTCCCTGTAATGACATCCATTAAGGTGGTTTTACCCGCGCCATTAGGGCCAATGATGCAGCGTAACTCGCCTTCTTCAATATATAAAGATAAGTTGTTAAGGGCTTGAAACGAGTCAAACCACACGCTAACTTCTTCCAAATACAGTGCAATCCCATGGCTCATATCTGGCCCTGACTTAGGTTTAGGATGCGCTAAGCCATCGCTATCGCCGTAGTCTTCTGCCAACGTTGTCACTGGGTTGTTATGAGTCGCTGATGGGTGAGTATCTACTGTCACATTATTCGCTACAGGAGTAGAGTCTATGCTATGCGTAGATGTCGTTGCAGTTGTAGCACCTTCTTGATTTGAAGACGCATTCTTAGGTGATTTTAATAAAAGGTCTGTTTTAGTTGGCTGTGCCACAGTCGTATCCGTCGTTGAATCAATAGATTGTTTTGGCATTATTCTTTTTCCTTCTTAAAGCGGTCAAGTAGGCCAATAATGCCATTCGGCATAAATAAGGTAACGACAACAAATAACCCACCTAAGATAAGTAACCAAAATTCGGGATAGGCAACCGTAAAGTAGGTTTTAATGGCATTGACCGCGCCAGCACCAACAATGGCACCGATCAAGGTTCCACGGCCACCAGCAGCTACCCATACCGCCATCTCAATGGAGTTAACAGGGTTCATCTCGCCTGGATTAATGATGCCGACTTGGGGCACATATAAGGCCCCAGCGATACCGGCGATCACCGCAGACAATACCCAAGCAGATAGCTTGTACCAAAGCGTACGATAACCCAAATATTGCAAGCGATTTTCACTATCACGAATGGCACCAAGCACACGGCCATAAGGCTGATTCATTAAATATCGCAGACCGACATAAGACAGCAGTAAGGCAAGTGCGGTAGTAAAGCACAGCATGGCACGGGTTGATGACGCAGTGATGTCGTAGCCCAAAAGCGTGGTAAATCCGGTAAATCCATTGTTGCCACCAAAGCCCGTTTCGTTACGGAAGAACAGCAGCGCCGCGGCGTAGGTCATGGCTTGGGTGATAATGGAGAAATAAACACCTTTAATTTTTGAGCGAAAGGCAAAGAAACCAAAGATAAAGGCAATCAGCCCAGGTACAAGTACCACCAGTGCTATTGACCACCAGAAGTTTTGCGTTCCGGCCCAGTACCATGGCATTTCTGTCCAACTTAAAAACCGCATAAAGTCAGGCAATCCCGCGCCAGCAGTTTCCCTTGTTAAGTACATGCCAAAGGCATAGCCGCCAAGCGCAAAGTATAGGCCGTGACCAAGACTTAAAATACCGGCATAGCCCCAAACCAAGTCTAGCGCCAAAGCCACCATGGCCAGTGCCATGATTTTGCCAATTAAAGTAATCCAGTAAGCTGATAAATGCAGGCTTGAGCTTTCAGGCATTAAATGCAGCCAAGGTAGTATCAGCAGTACTAAGAAACACAGCCCAATAAGAATAGAGTTACGCGGTGAATCAGATAATAGTTGAGTAATACGCATGAGGTTCTCCTTAATCCACAAAGCGGCCTTTGAGGGCGAATAAACCTTGTGGACGTTTCTGAATAAACAGAATCACAAGAACCAGTAACACAATCTTAGCCATCACAGCACCAATGCCAATTTCAAGCACCGTACCACTCACGCCAAGACCTAAAGCTGCCAATACAGCGCCCCATACTTGTCCAACACCACCAACGACAACGACTAAGAAGGCATCAATAATATAAGTCTGACCTAAGTCAGGACCGACGTTACCCACTTGAGCCAATGCGCAACCAGCAAGTCCTGCTAGCCCTGAACCAAGTCCAAAAGCGAGCATATCGATGCGGGCAGAAGGGATGCCTACGGCACGCGCCATTTGGCGGTTTTGAGTCACTGCGCGCACAAATAAACCAAAGCGGGTTTTGTTCAGTAAATACACCAGTAGCGCCAATACAATCACGGTAAAACCGATAATAGCGATACGGTTATATGGCAGTGATAAGCTTGAGGACACCTGATAAGCACCGCTTAACCAGTCAACGTTACTCACTTCAACGTTTTGTGCGCCAAAGATCATACGCACTAATTGCATCAGAATGAGACTGACACCGAAGGTCGCCAGCAAGGTCTCAAGCTCACGACCATACAGAGGACGAATCACGATACGCTCGATAATCATGCCAATAATGGCACTGACTAAAAAGGCAACAGGGATGGCTGCGACTAAATACCAGCCTGCCATACCCGGTAGATACGCTTGAAATAAATTTTGCACCACATAAGTGGCGTAAGCGCCAATCATAATAAGCTCACCATGCGCCATATTAATGACACCTAGTAAGCCAAAGGTGATGGCAAGACCAAGAGCGGCTAAAAGCAAGATACTGGCGGTACTCATACCGGTAAATAAATGACCCGTCCAAGTGCTTACTTTAATGCGATTGGCAACACTGCTCTCAGCTGCCACTAAGGCACTTTTTAACGCAGGATCTAAATTGTCAGCAGTGAGGGCAGATTGAATATCGACTAGGACTTGCGGGCTGTCGCTATCAGCCAGCTCATTAACGGCCGCAATTTTAGTGGCGAGATTGCCATCTCTAAAATTGATACGAGCTTGCAGGTCGGCAAGCGCCTCTTGCACCTTGCCATTATCTTCTTTAGCAGCGGCGGCTGTAATCGTCGCAGGGTCGACTTGATCTATATTGTCAGATAAAATCTCTACTGCTTGTAAACGCTGAGCGGTATTGTCAGATGCAAGCTTGACCTTAGCTTGACCAAAGGTCAATGCTGAACGCAATGCATTGGTCAGTGTAATTTGTGATAAATCGCTAGGCCATTCGCTAGTTTCTTGTTTATCAGGATAAGTGAATAATTGATCGTCACTATTGAGTAGATAAGTCTGACCGCCATTACCTTGATACAGCTCATCTTTACTAATCAGCTCAACTAACGTATCTAAGCTTTCAGCTGTTCCAGGCCAGTTATTTAACATCGCTTGACGTTGAGCAAAATCAGCGGCGACAAACTGCACAATGGCATCACCTGAGCTCGCAATCGGGTTATCCAAGGCTGCTGGCGTGGTTAGAGAGTGCTCATTTTGATCCTGCAAGGAGTCACCATCAGTATTTACGATTTGTGAGGTGGCAGTCACCGTATCCGCTACTGCGGATGTCTGCTCAGCGTGCGCAGGCACCAATAAGGTAAGGTAAGTGACAAAAAACAAAGGCAGCCACGCTAAAAAGCGGAAAAACCGTGTTATCAGCAACGGCTGCCTCTTATACGAGGGCTCTGCTATTGAGCGTGAGATATGGCGCGGCATATGCGGCTCCTTAATGAGAATAGTATGATGTTCGACAAACCCTTGATGTCTAACCTTCTTTGATATAGAGGGGTCTAATCATAAAGAGATGACGTATACAGCAAGGGTTTATGGAAAATAGCCAAGTAATAAAATTGTCGGTTATTAATAGTTTGTTATAAATCGTATTGACATAAGACGCTACTATGAAAGGTTACTATGAAACGCTAAAACGAAGCGTTAAAACAAAAAGCTGAGATAAAAGGTGGCGGTGAAAAGAGGAAGTAAACTTCCTCTTTTATTGTCCTCTATTGACCTTAGTCTTTTACAAGTTACCACTCATATCAATTTTGCGTCATTTATACGGGTGACCAATTTGAGTTACTAATATGAGTTATTTAGGAATGTACTGACTCCAAGGCTCGGCACGGATTACCTCAGGCGTTTTACTAATCACATCAAACTGACCATCAGCACGTATTTGACCAATCATGACCGGCTTCCATAAGTGATGGTTTTCTTCATCCATTTTCAAAGTATAACCAGAAGGGGCATCGAACGTTTGACCGCCCATGCTGATACGTACTTTATCCACATCAGTTGTACCTGCTTTCTCAACTGCTTGTTTCCACATATTGATACCCACATAAGTGGCTTCCATAGGATCGTTGGTTACTACTTTGTCAGCATTAGGGAGCTTATGATCCAAGGCGTACTTTTTATATTTTTTGGTAAAGTCGCTATTAACTGGGTTTTTCACCGACATAAAGTAGTTCCACGCTGCCAAATGCCCTTGTAACAAGCTGGTATCGATACCGCGTAGTTCTTCTTCCCCTACTGAGAATGCCATTACTGGGATATCAGACGCTTTGATACCTTGGTTGGTAAGCTCACGGTAAAATGGTACGTTTGAGTCACCATTAATGGTAGAGATGACCGCTGTCTTTTTACCCGTAGAGAAGTTCTTAATGTTACCGACGATAGTCTGATAGTTGCTAAAGCCAAATGGGGTATACTCTTCCATGATGTCTTCATCTGCGACGCCTTTAGACTTCAAGAAGGCGCGTAAAATCTGATTGGTGGTACGCGGATACACATAATCGGTACCCAAAAGCACGAAACGCTCAGCACTACCGCCCTCAGGGCTCATTAAGTACTCAACAGCAGGGATGGCCTGCTGGTTAGGCGCTGCACCGGTATAGAAGATGTTTTCTGATTGTTCTTGACCTTCGTACTGTACAGGGTAGAACATTAAGCCGTTTAATTCTTCAACAACCGGTAGTACTGATTTACGTGATACTGAAGTCCAGCCGCCAAAGATAACGTCTACTTTATCTTGAGTTAATAGCTGGCGGGCTTTTTCCGCAAATAATGGCCAGTCTGACGCAGGGTCAACTACAACTGCTTCTAGCTGTTTGCCTAAAACGCCACCATTGGCATTGATTTCGTCAATGGTCATTAGCGCCGTGTCTTTTAAAGAGGTTTCTGAGATGGCCATGGTGCCAGATAAGGAGTGCAAAATACCTACTTTAATAGTATCGCCATTGGCTGCAGGGGTAGGAGTTGTCTCGGTGCTGGTTTCTGTTTCAACAGGGGCGGTCTCCGCAGTGGTTTCTGCAGGTTTTTGGCAGCCAATCAGGCTTAAGCTTCCGACTATCGCAACGGCTAAAACAGATAAACGTGATGACACACCAGTTTTAGTAGTGCGAGGCACTAGGGCAGGTACAGTGGCTAATAAAGACATAAATTTCTCCAAGAGTAAAATAACAGCTGTGTAAGCTGAGGTAATATAAAGTTACTAACTGTTATTAATGTTTCAATAATTGTGCCAACCTTAATTGATTAAATTTGCACCAATTTTGTTCTTATTGACATAAATAGGTTTATTTTTGCCCTAAAATAGACTATTTATTTTACCTACACGATAAGATTATGTTTTTTATGTATTAAAAATGAGCATAAATAGAACCATTTGATTTAAAACTTAAACCAAAGACCGATTTGTTATTAATAATTTTCATTAAAAAAAGGAAATCTAATGTGTATAGCGGCTATTGCGTGGCAATTATTCGATGAGATGCCATTAGTGCTGTTGTCTAACCGCGATGAATTTTTGGCACGACCAACCACAGCAGCCCATCAGTGGGCAGATGAACCAATCTATGCCGGTCGTGATAATAAAAGTGGCGGAACCTGGCTTGGCGTGCACCAACAAAGCACAAAGGGAGAAATAGTCAATCAGAACGGGCGATGGGCAGCGGTGTTAAATTTTCGAGATGGCGTACAAGCGAGCGAAAACCAACGCTCTCGAGGCGAGCTGGTAACTAATTTTTTAACCAGTGATTTATCGCCACTTGCGTTTGCCCGTCAGCTTGATCTACAAGCCTACGCAGGATTTAATCTTATTGTTGGTGATACCCAGCAAGCAGTGATCGTCAATAACCGAGGCTATCCACCGACGCCGTTACACAGTGGTCTTCATATTATCTCAAACGGTCAGCCAGACAGTGAGTGGTTTAAATCTGAGCGTTTGCGCGGGCGAGTACGCCAAGAAGTGCTGCCTTTAATCAGTGAAAGTATTGAGTTTAAGGACGGTGACAAACACTATTGGCAAGCTGCTGCATGGCAGGTATTGTCAGATACCTTGCAAGCTCCCAGCGATCAGATGCCTAATACGGGACTGCCAAAGTCGCTAGAGCAGGCGTTGTCCTCTATCTGTATTGATACGCCAGAGATGCCCAATTATGGCACCCGTACCCAAAGTATATTGACGATGAGTCTAGCCCCACATCTAGCGGCCCCTCATGTGGCTCATTTAGCGCAGTCCAATCCAGCCACACAGACCGCATCCGCCAAGCCAGTGTTAGCGTTAGAGAGTCGTGAGTATCCCTATAGTTAGCGAACTACTAAACGGTTACGGCGTTAACCTCGTAAAGCCTACTCCCGTATTACTTGCTACTTGCACTCGGTTGCCTTGTAACCATTTTAGAGTTCTTTGACTATATAAGGGCTAAAAGGCTATGAATAGAATATGTTAAGTTACAAAACCCATAAAAATAATGTGGTTTTAAACTTTCTTGTCATATATGAAAGGTATATTCTATTTATAGGATCGAGAGTAAAGGGAAAAAACAGTTACCTCTGACACCAAAGACCACTGTTTTGTTGATAAAAGCCAACTCACAAGGAAGATATGCCATGAGCATGATGAAGTCGCTAATATTCGTTGAACCAGGTAAAATTGAGCTGACAGAAAAGAAAATCCCTGACGTGGGCCCTAATGATGCGTTAATAAAAATAACCACGACTACCATTTGCGGTACCGATATTCATATCTATAAAGGAGAATATCCGGTTGTTCAAGGGCTGACCATTGGTCATGAACCTGTTGGGGTAATCGAGAAGCTTGGTAGTGCGGTTATGGGCTATGAAGAGGGGCAACGCGTCATTGCGGGTGCTATTTGCCCAAGCTTCACCTCATACGCCAGCCAAGATGGCTTTCCTTCACAAGATGGCGGTTATATTCAGCCAGATGGTACCTGCGCTTGTCATGGCTATAAAGCGACCGGTGGTTGGCGCTTTGGTAATATCATCGATGGTACGCAAGCAGAATACGTCTTAGTGCCAGATGCACAGGCTAACTTAGCCCCTGTGCCTGACGGGCTAACCGATGAGCAGGTGCTCATGTGCCCTGATATCATGTCAACCGGCTTTAAAGGTGCTGAAAATGCCAATATCCAAATCGGTGATATTGTGGCTGTTTTTGCCCAAGGGCCTATCGGACTATGTGCGACAGCAGGTGCTAAGCTAAAAGGCGCATCAACTATTATTGCTATTGATGGTAATAATGATCGCTTGGCAATGGCCAAAAAAATGGGCGCTGACGTCACTCTTAACTTTAAAGAAGTCGATGTGGTCGACGAGATTATGAAATTAACAGGCGGACGCGGTGTCGATAGCAGTATTGAAGCATTGGGGTTACAGTCGACCTTTGAGCAGGGACTCAAGATACTTAAGCCGGGTGGCACGTTCTCAAGCTTGGGCGTTTATTCAGAAGACTTAACCATTCCGATGGCACATTTTGCCGCTGGTCTTGGCGACCATACCATTCGTACCGCACTGTGCCCCGGTGGTAAAGAGCGTATGCGTCGTCTGATTAACGTCATTGAATCTGGTCGTATTGATTTATCAGAAATGGTAACTCACACCTATAAGTTAGATGATATCGTTGATGCTTACGACTTATTTATGCATCAACGTGATGGTGTGTTAAAAGTGGCGATTAAGCCTTAGGGTAATGCCCAATAATATAGTTTAAGATTTTTATCCTATTGTTTGTTCATTAATAAGCTTTTTTTAACTTATTTCAGATTGGGACAATAATAGCAAAAGAGGCTAATCAATTTTTGATTAGCCTCTTTTTTTATTGATAGGAATAGTAGTAATATTGATAAATATTACAGTTAAGTTATGTTGCTATGAGTAACTATATATAGTAAATTCATTAATTATAATTACATCAATGAGCTAACTGAAAATCACATAATATGAATACCTATTAAATAAACTCTAAGGGAACTGACCATGGCTCAACATACCCAACTAATTATAAAAAAAAGTGGCATAGAATTTAATTCAGTTGTGCTAAATCACGAACAGATTTCAAAGTTTATAGCCACAGAAGATATGCAGATATCTCTAATTAATGCTGAGACAGGACAACCTGAGACAAAATTGCAAGCCAAAAAGTCAGGAAATGATTTAATTGTTGCCAATGATACTGGCGAAGATTTCTTAATTATTGAAGATTTTTATACAGTAGTAAATATTGAGCTTGGCACAGTAACAGATACTGGGGCGGGATTTGTTGAATTTAGTCCCATTGAAGAAGGTGTAGTAGAAACGGCTGGTCTGACCTCAGAATCATCATATACACCGTTAGTAACGCAAATGTTAGATAGTGTGGCAGCAGTTGAGCCTACAGTTGTAGATGGAATTAGCAATATAACCTTATTAGGTGGACTAGGTGCTTTAGCGTTGGGGGCGGTGGTAATAGACAATAATAGTTCATCTTCTTCAAGCGGACCAAGTAATGATTTACCAGTTTCAACAGACACTGCTATTGATGCAGTCGAGGACACCGTAGCGACAGGTAGTTTATCTGATGCGACAGACGCTGATGGTGACAGCCTAACCTATGCCCTAGCAGATGCCCCAAGTAAGGGTGGCGTCGTGATTGAGGCGGATGGTAGCTACACGTATACCCCGAATGCCGATTTTAATGGCACTGATAGCTTTACCTACACCATTGATGATGGTCAAGGCGGCGTGATAACCCAAACCGCGACTGTGAGTGTTAGCGGTGTCAACGATGCGCCAGTATCAGCAGACAGCAGTATTGAAGCGGTGGAAGATACCGTCGCGACAGGTCAATTAGTAACAGCCACAGATGTTGATGGCGATGAGCTGACCTTTGCTTTAGCAGATGGAACTAGCAATGGCACAGTGGTTGTTAATGCGGATGGTAGTTATCAGTACACACCAAATGCTAACTTTAATGGCACCGATAGCTTTACCTATACCATCACCGATGGTACAGAAACTATTACTCAAACAGCAGCTATCATGGTTGCCTCAGTCAATGATTTACCAGTCTCAACTGACACTGCTATTGATGCAATCGAGGACACCGTAGCAACAGGTAGTTTGTCTGATGCGACAGACGCTGATGGTGACAGCCTAATCTATGCACTAGCAGATGCCCCAAGCAAAGGTAGCGTCGTTATTGAGGCAGATGGTAGCTACACTTATACCCCGAATGCCGATTTTAATGGCACTGATAGTTTTACCTACACCATTGATGACGGTCAAGGCGGCGTAATAACCCAAACCGCAACTGTGAGTGTAGAGGGTGTCAACGATGCGCCAGTATCAGCAGACAGCAGTATTGAAGCGGTGGAAGATACCGTTGCGACAGGTCAATTAGCAACAGCCACAGATGTTGATGGCGATGAGCTGACCTTCGCTTTAGCAGATGGAACCAGCAATGGCACAGTGGTTGTCAATGCGGATGGTAGTTATCAGTACACACCAAATGAGAACTTTAACGGTAGTGACAGCTTTACCTATACCATCACGGATGGCACAGAAACCATTACTCAGACAGCGACTATCACGGTTGCCCCAGTCAATGATTTACCCGTCTCAACTGACACGGCTATTGATGCAGTCGAGGACACCGTAGCGACAGGTCGTTTGTCTGATGCGACAGACGCTGATGGTGACAGCTTAACCTATGCTCTAGCAGATGAGCCAAGCAAAGGTAGCGTCGTTATTGAGGCAGATGGTAGCTACACTTATACCCCGAATGATGACTTCTTTGGTGAGGATAGCTTTACCTACACCATTGATGACGGTCAAGGCGGGGTGATAACCCAAACCGCAACTGTGAGTGTAGAGGGTGTCAACGATGCGCCAGTATCAGTAGACAGCAGTATTGAAGCGGTGGAAGATACCGTTGCGACAGGTCAATTAGCAGCAGCCACAGATGTTGATGGCGATGAGCTGACCTTTGCTTTAGCGGATGGAACCAGCAATGGCACAGTGGTTGTTAATGCGGATGGTAGTTATCAGTACACACCAAATGCTAACTTTAATGGCACCGATAGCTTTACCTATACCATCACGGATGGCACAGAAACCATTACTCAGACAGCGACTATCACGGTTGCCTCAGTCAATGATTTACCAGTCTCAACTGACACGGCTATTGCTGCAGTTGAAGACACCATAGCGACAGGTCGTTTGTCTGATGCGACAGACGTTGATGGTGACAGCCTAACCTATGCACTAGCAGATGCTCCAAGCAAGGGTAGCGTCGTAATTGAGGCAGATGGTAGCTACACTTATACCCCAAATGCCGATTTTAATGGCACTGATAGCTTTACTTACACTATTGATGATGGTCAAGGCGGCGTAATAACCCAAACCGCAACTGTGAGTGTCGAGGGTGTGAATGATGCGCCAGTATCAGCAGACAGCAGTATTGAAGCGGTGGAAGATACCGTTACGACAGGTCAATTAGCAGCAGCCACAGATGTTGATGGCGATGAGCTGACCTTTGCTTTAGCGGATGGAACCAGCAATGGCACAGTGGTGGTGAATGCTGATGGTAGCTACAAATACACGCCAAACGAAAACTTTAATGGCACTGATAGCTTTACCTATACCATCACGGATGGCACAGAAACCATTACTCAGACTGCTAACGTTGCGGTTGCCCCAGTCAATGATTTACCCGTCTCAACTGACACGGCTATTGATGCAGTCGAGGACACCGTAGCGACAGGTCGTTTATCTGATGCGACAGACGCTGATGGTAACAGTCTAACTTATGCATTAGCAAATGAGCCAAGCAAGGGTAGCGTCGTGATTGAGGCAGATGGTAGCTATACGTATACCCCGAATGCCGATTTTAATGGCACTGATAGCTTTGCCTACACCATTGATGATGGTCAAGGCGGGGTGATAACCCAAACCGCAACTGTGAGTGTTAGCGGTGTCAACGATGCACCAGTATCAGCAGACAGCAGTATTGAAGCGGTGGAAGATACTGTCGCTACCGGTCAACTAGCAGAAGCCACAGATGTTGATGGCGATGAGCTGACCTTTGCTTTAGCAGATGGAACCAGCAATGGCACAGTGGTTGTCAATGCGGATGGAAGTTATCAGTACACACCAAATGCTAACTTTAATGGCAGCGATAGCTTTACCTATACCATCACGGATGGCACAGAAACCATTACTCAAACAGCAGCTATCACGGTTGCCTCAGTCAATGATTTACCAGTCTCAACCGATAGCGCTATTAGTGCTACCGAGGACACCGTAGCAACAGGTAGTTTATCTAATGCGACAGACGCTGATGGTGACAGCCTAATCTATGCACTAGCAGATGCCCCAAGCAAAGGTAGCGTCGTGATTGAGGCAGATGGTAGCTATACTTATACCCCGAATGCCGATTTTAATGGCACTGATAGCTTTACCTACACCATTGATGATGGTCAAGGCGGCGTGATAACCCAAACCGCGACTGTGAGTGTTAGCGGTGTCAACGATGCGCCAGTATCAGCAGACAGCAGTATTGAAGCGGTGGAAGATACCGTCGCGACAGGTCAATTAGTAACAGCCACAGATGTTGATGGCGATGAGCTGACCTTTGCTTTAGCGGATGGAACCAGCAATGGCACAGTGGTTGTCAATGCGGATGGAAGTTATCAGTACACACCAAATGCTAACTTTAATGGCAGCGATAGCTTTACCTATACCATCACGGATGGCACAGAAACCATTACTCAAACAGCAGCTATCACGGTCTTTGGTATCAATGAAACATACGATTATGAATTACAGGAAGTATTTGAAACCAGTGTCATTTCAGAGGAGCAAACTCTAGTCAGTCGACAAACTTCTGATTCATTGTATGACACGATGTACTTTGAAGTAACTGGAGAAAATGCCAGTGCAACGCTAAGCTTCTACGACCCCTCAGCAAGTCTAGATTTAAGCGGCAGTTACAGTCTACAAGGTCCTGCTTCAAGTGCTTCAGGCTCTTTAAGTGTTCTATCTGCAGGCTCTTCTTCATATAGCAAAGTACTAGGTAGTGATTTAGCGCCTGGCACATACACTTTATATGTAGATGCTAGTGAGTATGGTTCGACAATTAAGCTTGATGTTGTTCAGTATCAAGATGTTGAGCGTACAGAGTTTACAGGTTATGAGAAAGTTTCAGGTAATGTCTTCACTGATGCTGGTATTGCGGTACCTGAAGAATATGCATTACTGGTAGGTGGTGAGTCATTAGAAAGCTCTGCGACAGATCCAGTTGTCATCGAGACTGATAAAGGTAATTTTGAATTATCATCTGATGGGAGTTATAACTATGTATCAAAAGGTTCTGAGCTTGGCTTAAATCCAGAAAAGCTATCTGAGAGTTTCGATATCATCGTTTCGGATGCACAAGGCAAGTATCTTGGTGTATACCGTGTTGAAGTTGAACCAGATACCACACCGCCAGAGCCAGGTGAGCTAGTATTCAATAACTTTGAGGATACAGGTATATCTCAAGATGATGGTATTACTCAAGACAATGCGTTTGATTTAGCAGTACAAGGCAATGAAGCGGGTAGTACTGTAGAGTTTGAGTACTCGTCTGATAATGGTAAGACATGGCAATCAGTTAATAATGGTTCAGTAGCCAATCTGCCAGACGGTGAGTATAGCTTTAGAGCCAGAGTCACAGATGAAGCATTAAATGAAAGTGTCACAGACGTTAAAACGATTACCATTGACGCGACTTCGCCAGTATTGGGGCAAATTCTAAACTTTAATACAGAGACTAATACACTTGAATTTGATGCCAATATTGATGAAGCAACAGTTAAAGCATATGAATTAGCGAATGGCTCTCAAACCGAGCTTGACTCGGTTACTAATATTCCTTTTAAAGAAGGTAGTTATAGAATTGAAGCGTCAGATTTAGCGGGTAATACAACTGGTATAGACTTTATTATGTCGACGGCGTCTGAGTATTTCAAATCGACCGATAATGTTGATATTGTCAAAGGGTCTAGTGCTAGCGATAACATTTATGGAGGTAATGGGGCTGATATTTTAATTGCTCAAGGAGGAGATGATAATCTATATGGTGAAGCAGGTGATGATGTATTAACCTCATCTTATGGTAATGGTGATTATCTTTCAGGTGGTAATGGCAATGACACTTTAATATTTAAACAAGTGGTCACAAATTCTACTCCAATTAATCAAGCAAACGGAGGCACTGGTGATGATACTTATATAATCAATGGTGCTAGTTTAGCGTTAGCCCCTAATAGAACTTCCATTTATCATAATATCAACATAACTGATGATAGTGGGTCGAATGATTTATATTTGGAAGGGCTAGATGCTTCTGAAATCACTCTGAATAGAAGTAACCAAACTTTAATCGTTCAAACAGAGGGTGGCAGCATTAAAATAGACAGTCAGTTTACTGGGTCAGGTGTCGATAACATCTACTTCGATAATGGTGATGTTTGGGACAGAGAGAGTATTGTCTCTTTAACTGGACAGAAATGGGAAGGAACAGCTGCCAGTGATGTTTTTATATCTACAGAGGAGTACTCTGTTCTTTATGGTTTAGATGGAGATGATGAGTTAACAGGTGGCATTAATAGCGATTACATTTACGGCGGTAATGGGGCTGATATTTTAATTGCTCAAGGAGGAGATGATAATCTATATGGTGAAGCAGGTGATGATGTATTAACCTCATCTTATGGTAATGGTGATTATCTTTCAGGTGGTAATGGCAATGACACTTTAATATTTAAACAAGTGGTCACAAATTCTACTCCAATTAATCAAGCAAACGGAGGCACTGGTGATGATACTTATATAATCAATGGTGCTAGTTTAGCGTTAGCCCCTAATAGAACTTCCATTTATCATAATATCAACATAACTGATGATAGTGGGTCGAATGATTTATATTTGGAAGGGCTAGATGCTTCTGAAATCACTCTGAATAGAAGTAACCAAACTTTAATCGTTCAAACAGAGGGTGGCAGCATTAAAATAGACAGTCAGTTTACTGGGTCAGGTGTCGATAACATCTACTTCGATAATGGTGATGTTTGGGACAGAGAGAGTATTGTCTCTTTAACTGGACAGAAATGGGAAGGAACAGCTGCCAGTGATGTTTTTATATCTACAGAGGAGTACTCTGTTCTTTATGGTTTAGATGGAGATGATGAGTT